>NZ_RAWC01000077.1:0-36024 GCF_003611685.1 Corallococcus sp. CA049B
GCTCCACGTGGGTGGGCGTCGGCTCGGCGCCCAGGGGCTCCTGGCCGAAGGCCTCGACCGCGGAGTCCCGCTGCTGCGCGACGGACACGTTCCACGCGGACGCGGCGACGGCTTCCGCCACCTCGCGGTGCGACACCGGCGGCACCGCGTCCGCGTCCCAGGTGGACTCCTCGGGCGCGGACTCCTGCGCCACGTTCCAGCCGGGCGCGGTCTCCTGCGAGTCCGAATCCGAATCCAGCCACGGCGCGGGCGGAGCCTCCTCCTCCACGCGCGCGGCCTCCGGGGACACCAGCGCGGACAGCGCGTGGGACACCGGCGAGAACGAGGGCGCCGTCACCGCCGGCAGCCCCTGCGCGGCGGGGGGCGGCGCGGTGTGCCTGGGCGGGGCGTTCAGCGCGGCCTCCATCGCCTCGGCGGCGGTGGGGCGCGGGCCTGCGCGGCGCTCGATGCGCGAGCGCACCTCGGAGGACAGGTCCGGCGCTTCCGCGACGGGCGCGGGCGCTTCCGGCGCGGCGGGCTCCGGCGTG
Organism: Corallococcus sp. CA049B; assembly: GCF_003611685.1. Lineage (NCBI taxonomy): Bacteria > Pseudomonadati > Myxococcota > Myxococcia > Myxococcales > Myxococcaceae > Corallococcus > Corallococcus sp. CA049B. The sequence continues at coordinate 528 of NZ_RAWC01000077.1, forward strand.
GCGGCGGCGGTCCCCGTGGGGTCGGCCGGGTCGAGGGCACCCGTCAGCGCCCCCAGGCGGAGGCGCGGCTTCGCGCGGGACACGTTCTGTTCGAAGGCTTTCTTCATGGGGAAATCTCAGCCGGCTTTCGTCGCGGTGCCGGCCTTCACCGCCGCGGCGTGCGCGGCCACCAGGCGCGGCAGCACGTTGTCCAGCATGGCCTGGATGTCGTTGGCGCCCTTGGACGCGGGGTCCGCCACGAACACCGGGCGGCCCTCGCTGGAGGCCTGCGCGAACTTGGTGCACTGCCGGATGATGGTGGGCAGCAGGTACTCGGGGTAGTGCGTCTGGAGCGCCTCCAGCGCCTCCTTCGCCAGCTTGAAGGTGGCGTTGAAGGAGTTCACCACGATGAACACGTGGTCCAGCACGTGGTTCAGGTCCTCCTCCAGGCTCTGCACCGTTTCGAACAGCAGCTTGAGGCCGTGGAAGGACAGGAAGTCCGCGAGCACCGGCACGAACAAATCGTTCGCGGCCATCAGCGCGTTCAGGTTGAGCAGGCCGAAGGACGGCGGCGCGTCGAAGACGATGAAGTCGTACTGCGCCTCCACGTCCTTGAGCGCGTTGCGCAGCTTGAACTCACGGCCGGCCATGGGCATCAGCGCCAGGTCCACCGTGGACATGCTCAGGTTGGACGGGATGAAGTCCAGGTTGGGCAGCGTGGACTTCTGCACCACCTGCGCGAGCGGCGTCTTGCGCACGAGCACGTCCAGCAGCGTCTTCTCGAAGTCCTCGCCCTCGTAGCCCAGGCACTTGGTGGCGTGGCCCTGGCTGTCCAGGTCGATGAGGAGGACGGCGTAGCCCAGCTCCGCCAGGCGCCACGCGTAGGACGTGGACAGGGACGTCTTGCCGGTGCCGCCCTTGAAGTTGAGGAAGAGCTGTCTGCGCAGGCCCGCGGTGGGCGGGAACTTGTTGAGCGTCGTGCGCAGCTCCCACACGTCTTCCGGGCCGTAGGCGTCCTTGCGCAGCTCCGCGGGGATGGACTTCGGAGTCACGCCGAGCATCTCGGCTACCTGCTTCGAGCTGTACGTCGGCGCTTCCATGAACGACCCTTCGGATGACGTGTGAGGCCTGGGCGAGTCCCACCTTGCCTCAAGCAGCGAAGTATTTGTGCCCCCTTCGCACGATGGCCCCCCGGGCCACCAGCAGGGCAACAGCCTCCTGGGCCAGCTCCGCCGGAGCGGACAGCCCGGACGTCAGCTCGGCGAGCGAGCGTCCTCGGACAGCGACCCGCACCTCCTGCAACATCGCCCCACACAGCGCCTCCACGGGAGAGGGCCCGCGCTTGGGAGGAACCGGCGGCGCCGCGGCAGGCGCCGGAGCCCGGGCGGGAGGAGGCGCGCCCATGGCGACCAGCGCGGCCTGCACGGGCGTCCGCCGCACGGCGGGCTGCGCGGACGCGGCGGGAGGAACAGGGGCCACCGGGCGCGACGGCGGCGCGGCAGGGCCTGAAGCGAAGGACACGGGCCCGCCATTCGCGACCCGGGCAGGCGCGGGAGCCGCGCCGTGCATCACAGCGGGTGCGGAGCGGGCCGCGCCCACGGTGGCGACCGCGAGCGCGGGGGCGGCCATCGGAGCAGCGGTCCACTGCGAGGTGTTCGCGGCGACGTCCGCGAGCGACACCGGCACGGCGGTGTGCTCGGGAATCGAAGGGAGCGGCTGCGCCGCCGCGACCGGGGCGCTCACCCGAGGCGCGACCATCGCGGCCACCGGCTGCACCTGCGCCATCATCACCGGCTGCGCGGCGTTCACCGCAACGGGCTGCGCACCCTGCGCCGCGACTGCCGCCACCGGCTGCGCGCTCTGCACCGCCACGGGCTGCGCCACCTCCGCGGCCACGGGAGCCGCGCGCACGGGCTTCACGTCCAGCGTCGCGCGCACGGGCTTCACGGGCAGCGTCGCCAGCCGGCGGATCTCCCGGCGCCGGTGCGCATCATCCAGCGCGACCACCGCGGACACGTCGTGGCCCAGGATGCGCGACAGGCTCTGCGCCGCCGCCTTGCGCACGCGCGCCTCGCCGTCGTCCAGCGCGCCCAGCAGCAGCGTCCGGGCGTTCTCGCCCCGGCCCGCGCCCAGCGCCAGCGCCGCCAGCGCGCGGACCTCTGGATCCGTGTCGTGGATCGCGTCCTCGCCCAGCCGCCGCGCCGTCTCCCCCTCCAACCCCAGGGCCAGCAGCGACGCGCGCCGGCGCACCGACCGGTCCGAGTCCTTCATCGCCTGCGCCAGGTGCGGCGCCGCGTCCTTCGGGGCCAGCACCAAGAGCGCCTTCAACGCCGCGATGCGCACCTCCGGCACCGGCGAAGACAAGAGCGGCGACACCACCGACGCGCCCTCCTCCCGGCACAGCCCCGCGAACGCCTGCACCAGCGCCACCTGCGCCGTCGCGTCCGTCTCCGCGTGCAGGGCCGCCGCCAGCGCGGGCGCCGCCGCCGGATGCGCCAGCGCCTTCAGCCGCTCCGCCGCGCGAACCCGCGCCGCCGCGTCCGCCGCCGACAGCTCCCGCACGGAGAACCCGAACAGCGTCTCGTCCGTGGTGCTGCCCGAATGCCCGGACAGCTCCGCCATCTGCTCCGGGCTCACCCGCAGGCGGCCCTCGCTCTGCAGCCGCTGCGCCTCGCGCGCCACCGGCGACAGCCCCGATTCCGCCGCGGCCGACACCACCGTCGAAGTCCGGGGCGGAATGGCCGGCGAGGGACGCTCCGCCCACGGCACGCTCGGCTCGGAGGCCTTCAGCGGCACCGCCGGCCCGTTGAAGGGCGCGCGCATCGCGGGCACGTCCCCGCGGAGGATCACCTCGCTGCGCAGCTGGGAGATGAACGACGCCAGGTCGAACCCCAGCTCGTCGGCATCATCCTCCGCCATGGCGCGCGCCTGCCCGGAGGAGTGGATCCGGCTTGCGTCCAGCAGCTTCGCCATCAGCTGGTCGCGCTCCAGCCGCAGCGCGTGGTTGAGCCGGGACAGCTCCTCGCGCTCGGCCTGCGCGCGGGCGCTCTTCACCTCCTGCGACGCCACCTCCCGGCGCAGGTCCAGCTCACGCTGGTGCCCCGCCGCCAGGTCCTCCTTGAGGTGCGAAAGCTCGTCGCGCGCGGACGCCAGCTCGCCATGCAACTGCTGCGCACGGGCCTCGAAGTAGACGATCTTTTCGAGTGCGCTCTTGAGCAGCGCGTCCGGACGCTCGTCACTCACGACTGGCTCTGGCCTCCCCGCGAAGGCGCTCGGCGGCGCTCCCCGGTTCGCTTCACCGAAGGGACTCCCCGGTATCCCGGCTCGCCGCCGGGGCGGGCACCTTATGTCAGCCCTACGTGCTACGTAAACCACGGAAACACCAGGGGTTTTCCCCCGCCAGGGCACGCTGTGATTGACAACGCCGCCCGGGCCGATTTTTCGGCCTCGCGCTCGCGCGCACGCATGCTCCAATGCGCGCATGGCCCCTTCGCGCATCGACACCGCAGTGACCCGGATGTTGGGCATCCGCTATCCCATCATCGCCGCCCCCATGTTCCTGGTGTCCAACGCGGCGCTCCTGGAGGCCGCCGGACGCGCGGGCGCCATCGGGGCGGTGCCGTCGCTCAACTACCGCACCGCGCAGGCGTACCGGGACTTCCTCGCGTCGTTCCCCAAGGACGTGCCCTTCGGCGTGAACCTCATCCTCAAGTGGGCCGAGCGCCTGGAGGAGGACGTGGCCGCGACGGTGGAGCGCCAGGTGCCGCTGGTCATCACCAGCCTGGGCGACCCCACGCCCATCGTGGAGCGCGTGCACGCGTACGGCGGCAAGGTGTGGAGCGACGTGATTTCGCTGCGCCACGCGGAGAAGGCCGTGAAGGCCGGCGTGGACGCGCTCGTCGCGGTGGGCAGCGGCGCGGGCGGCCACGCGGGCAACCTGAGCCCCATGGTGCTGGGCCCGTGGCTCAAGGCGGAGCTGGGCGTGCCGGTGGTGCTCGCGGGCGCGCTGTCCACGGGGCGCCACCTGGCCGCCACGCTCGCGCTGGGCATGGATGGCGCGTACGTGGGCACGCGCTTCCTGGCCACGGAGGAGGCCGGCGCCGCGCCCGACTACAAGCAGGCGCTGGTGGACTCAGGGCCGGAGGACCTGGAGTACACGAAGGAGGTGACGGGCGTGCACGGCAACTTCATCAAGAGCGCGCTGGAGCGCTTCCGCGCGGGCCAGGGCAAGGCGTGGAAGGACACCTGGAGCGCGGGCCAGGGCGTGGCCTTCGTGAAGGACGTGCTGCCCGCCGCCACCGTCGTGGAGCGCATGGTGCGCGAGTACTCCGAAGCCCGCGCCGCGCTGCCGTCCGAATCCTGAAGCAGCACTGAAGCCCCCCGGGTGTCGAGCCCCGCTTCCGGCCGCGTTCGGCCGGAAGCGCGCGGTCTCCCCGGACCCTCGAAGCCGTCGTGAACCGCACGAAGCAACCTGGCACGTCGGGCGACCTCTCAAGGCCTTCCCGTGACGTCTTGGGAGGGGCGGAAGCGTGCCCGCCTACCACCCCGGTTCGGCGCGCGTGACGCGCAAGAAAAAACACCCGGGAAGCCTTGCCAAACGCGCGCGCGGGAACGGCGGAAACGGCGGATTGTCGAGGGTTTGCGGGCCCTGTCCGCACGCCCGGGGATGTCAGACCCCACTCGTAATCTGTGTCTCACGAGGTCACGCAAGGCAGCGACTTCTCCCCGGTACCTCTCCGTCTGAAAAGCGGGGGGAGAAGCTCCTCTCTCGACAGGTTTTGCACGCCATGGAACAGCGACTGGCAACCCTCATTGGAAACGCGGTGCGAGTGGCCCGGCAGCGGCTGGAGCTGACGCAGGCCGATGTCGCCGAGCGCGTCGGCATCGCCACCGAGGTGTACGGCCGTTTGGAGCGCGGGCACATGCTGCCCAGCGTGCGGACGCTGCGGAAGCTCTGCCTCGTGCTGAGCTGCTCGTCGGACGTGCTGCTCGGGTTGAGCGCGACGGCGGCGGTGACGGAGGACGGCGCGCCGCAGCTCGCGGAGGATCCGCCGGAGTACCGCGAGCGTCCGGAGGTGCGGCGCCTGATGCGCACCGTGCGCAAGCTGGACTCCCCGCGACTGCGCCTGCTGGGGCAGGTGGCGCACGCGCTGGAGCGATGAAGACGGGGCCTACTCGGCCACGGGCTCCGCGTTCGCGTCCACGGGCGCTTCGCGGTGGACAGGGGGGGATGCGGTACCGGCGACGGGCAGCCGGAGGATGAAGCGCGCACCCCCTTCCACGCGGTTCTCCGCGTCCAGGGTGCCGCCCGCGCGCGCCACGTAGTCGCGGCAGAGCGCCAGGCCCAGGCCGGTGCCCTTGCCGGGCGGCTTCGTGGTGAAGAAGGGCTCGAAGAGGCGCGGCAGCGCGGCCTCGGGGATGCCCGGCCCGTTGTCCTCCACCTCCACCCGCACGCGGCCGTCCTCCATGCGCGCGCGCAGCATCACGTGCGCGGGCTTGCTGGAGCGGGCGGCCTCCAGCGCGTCCGCGGAGTTGAGCAGCAGGTTCACCAGCACCTGCACCAGGTGGCGGGCGGTGACGCGCGCGGGGAAGAGCTCCTGCGCCACGTCGCGCTCCACCACGCCCAGGCTGCGCAGGCGCACCGAGGCCAGCCGCTGCGCCTCGGCCAGCGCCTGCGCCACGTCGCAGGACTCCAGCTCGTCGGGGGCCTCGCGGGAGAACAGGCGCAGGTCGGTGACGATCTGCTGGATGCGCAGCACGCCCTGCTGCGTCTCGTCCAGCACGCGCCGCACGTCCTCCAGGTCCTCGGGCACGCCGTGCGCCCATTCCTCCTGGAGGTAGTGCAGGTTCGACTTCACGTACGCGAGCGGGTTGTTCACCTCATGGGCCACGCCCGCGGCCAGCTGCCCCACCACCACCAGCCGCTCCACCTCCGCGCGCTGGCGCTCCACGCGGGCGCGGCGAGACTCGCTCTCCGCCAGCTGGCGCAGGGCCTCCACGCGCTCCAGGTGCGCGTTGCGCTCGGCCGCGCGCAGCTTGCGGAAGGCCTCCGCGCCGTGCGCGGACACCGCGAACACGAAGACGAGGCTGAGGCACTGGCTGACGAACACCGTCCAGGGCACGTGCGACAGCCACGTCATCAGCCCCACCGCCACCAGCGTGCCCCCGATGGCGGACCACACCGGCAGGCGCTGGCCCGGGACGAAGACGGTGACCAGGAGGGGCACCGTGTAGAAGGCGGGGAACAGCGGGCTCTCCAGGCCTCCGGTGAGCTGGATGCTCACGGTGAGCGCCGTCAGGCTGACGGCGCCCGCCGCGATGCCGCTGAAGGGCGGGCGCAGCCACCCCGCGCCGACCGCGGTCCCCAGCGCGAGGAACGCCACGCCCCAGACCAGGTGCGCCGCGAGGAAGTCCGCGCGGAAGCCTCCCAGGATCAACGGGTGCGCCAGCGAGCCCAGCATGATGAGCAGCGCGCACCACCAATACGTGCGCCGCCGGACCCGACGGCGGGCACGGACATCCGCGTTCGCGTCGTCCCACGCGCTGGAGGTTGGAGGCGTCACCCCGCGCTGGTCCCCCAGAGCGCGTGGCGCGGCGCGAAGTGCAGCTTCATGTCGAGTCCTCCCGTGGACGTCGCAGCCGGCGGGACTTCCCCAAGCGCACCGCGTCCCGTCCCCGTTTCTTCGCCTGTCCGCCGCCGGAGGGCAAGATGGGGTCAGGACACACCGCTCGGAGCCGACATCCCCGGCACTCGGCGCCGCTCCACACGGCCTCGAAGAGGGCCGTGGTCCGGTCGATGGTGTCGAAGTCCTCCGTCACGAAACCCAGCTCGAAGTTGCGGACATCATCGCCCTTGGCGCCCAGGCCCGCGCCGGTGAGGTTGGCGCTCCCCAGGTAGACCCAGGCGCCGTCCACCACCACCGCCTTGAAGTGGACGCGAGGGCACACCTTCAGTTCCAGCCCGCCCTTCACCAGCCGGGAGCGGGCGTCGAACGCGGCCCGGAACGGCCGGCTGGGCAGCTCCGCGTGCAACAGCCGCAGCGCCACGCCCCGGGCGGCCAGCCCGTCCAACACCTCCAGGAGCGGCACGAACGCCCCCTTCGAGCGCTCCACGTACATGGCCTTCACGTTGGCCGTGGCCATCCACACCGACTCGCGCGCATGGGCCAGCTTGCGCAGCACCACCTCCTGGTACAGCGCGCTCCCCGACAGCAGCTCCGCGTCGATGGGCCTCATCATGTCACCCAGCGTCGCACATGGGATTACACGACACCATCCCCCACCCTTCGTGAACGTCCTGCGGTGGAAGAAGACCCAGGCGCCGGCTTGACCGGTGACCGGCGGTCATTTAACTCCGGGTCATGGCGGGAGCACTGGCCGAGAAGCGGGTCGTGCCGCCGCGGGCGCGGCGGGACGAGGACAAGGAAGCGCGGCGGCGGGAGCTGCTGGACGCGGCGCGGGCGCTGTTCGAGGCCACGTCGTTCGCCGAGGTGAAGATGGCGGACGTCGCGGCGCGCACGGGCCTGGCGAAGGGGACGGTGTTCCTCTACTTCCCGACGAAGGAGGCGCTGTTCCTGGCGCTCCTGGACGACCTGCTCGCCGCGTGGTTCGCGAAGCTGAACGGGCGCCTGGCCGAAGACGGCACGTGGACGGGCCACCAGCTGGCGCGCACGGTGGCCGGGTCGCTGGAGGGGGAAGAGACCTTCACGCGGCTCCTGGCGCGGGCGCAGACGGTGCTGGAGCAGAACGTCACGGTGGCGCAGGCCCAGGCGTTCAAGGAGCGCGTGCTCGTGTCCATGGGGACGACGGCGGCGCTGCTCCAGGCGCGGCTGCCCTTCCTCACGCCGGAGTCCGCGGTCCAGCTCATCCGCCACGTGCACGCGCTGATGACGGGCCTGCGGCAGATGGCGGACATCGCGCCCGTGGCGCGCGAGGTGCTGACGCTGCCGCACATGGCGCCCCTGCGCGTGGACTTCACCGCCGAGCTGACGGCGGCCATCACCACCCTTCTTCGCGGGCTCGAGGCCCGCTGACCCATTCGCGTCTTTCTTGAAACGGAGCTGAGTCATGCTGGAAGCCGTCGCGTCCCTCCTCCCCCAGGCCACGGTCGAAGTGGACCGCATCCGCGCGGTGTTCGAGTCGCAGCGCGCGAACCGCTGGAACCTGTCGCGCAGCACTCCCGCGGAGCGCATCGCCAGGCTGCGCAAGCTGCGCGAGGCCATCATGGCGCGGCGCGAGCAGCTGGCGGAGGCCATCCACCAGGACTTCCGCAAGCCGGCGATGGAGGTGGAGCTGACGGAGATCCACCCGACGCTGGAGGAGCTGAACCACACGGTGAAGCACCTGAAGTCGTGGATGAAGCCCAAGCGGGTGGCGACGCCGCTGACGCTCAAGGGCGCGTCCAGCCACGTGCGCTTCGAGGCGAAGGGCGTGGTGGTCATCCTGTCGCCGTGGAACTACCCGTTCCAGCTGGTGGCGGCGCCGCTCATCGCGGCCATCGCCGCGGGCAACGCGGTGATGATCAAGCCCAGTGAGAAGACGCCGCACACGTCGCGCTTCCTGGCGAAGCTGGTGCGGGACGTGTACCCGGAGAACGAGGTCGCCGTGTTCGAGGGCGGCGCGGAGGTGGCGGAGGCGCTGCTCCAGCACCCGTTCGACCACTTCTTCTTCACGGGCAACCCGAACATCGGCCGCAAGGTGATGGCGGCGGCGACGAAGTTCCTGTCCAGCGTGACGCTGGAGTTGGGCGGCAAGTCGCCGGTCATCATCGACGCGTCGGCGAACCTGAAGGCGGCGGCGGAGGCGCTGGCGTGGGGCAAGTTCGTCAACGCGGGCCAGACGTGCGTGGCGCCGGACTACATCTACGTGCCGGCGTCGAAGCAGCAGGCGTTCCTGGAGGCGTTCACGGCGGTGCTGACGCGCTTCTACGGCGCGACGGAGGCCGAGCGTCAGGCGAGCCCGGACTTCGCCCGCGTGGTGGACCCGGCGGCGTGGAGTCGGCTCAAGGAAGTGCTCGACCGCACGGTCGCCGCGGGGGCGAAGGTGGAAGCGGGCGGCACGGCGGACGCGCCGTCACGGTACGTGGCCCCCACGGTGTTGTCCGGGGTGACGACGAAGATGCCCATCATGGAGGCGGAGATCTTCGGGCCGGTGTTGCCGGTGCTGACGTACGAGCGGCGCGAGGAGGTCTACGCGCACATCAACGAAGGCGGGAAGCCGCTGGCGCTGTACGTGTTCTCGCAGGACTCCAAGATGGTGGAGGAGGTGCTCCAGCACACGACGTCCGGCGGGGTGGTGGTGAACAACGTGCTCATCCACGTGGCGAACCCGAACCTGCCGTTTGGCGGGGTGGGGATGAGCGGGTTGGGGAACTACCACGGGCACTACGGCTTCAAGACGTTCAGCCATGAGCGGGCCGTGATGGTTCAGTGGATGAAGTCGCTGGCCGCGGTGTTCTTCCCCCCGTATCGGGGAAAGACCCAGGAATGGGCTTCCAAGGCGACCCGGATGCTGGAGTAGGTCCCGGGGTGGAGAGAGGAACCGGCATGCGCGTGGTGTCAGTGGAGGAGGCCCTGGTCCCGGGAGACCTGCAGGCGGTGTTCGACCGCCTCCAGGCGCGCCGCTGGGAGCTGGCGAAGACAGGGCCGAAGGAGCGCCTCGCGCGGCTGGAGAAGCTCAAGGCGCTGCTCCTGGAGCGGCGCGAGGAGCTGGCGGACGCGCTGCACGAGGACTTCCGCAAGCCGCCCGCGGAGGTGGAGGCGACGGAAATCCTGCCGGTGCTGCTGGAGCTGGCGCACGTGCAGAAGCACCTGAAGGCGTGGATGAAGCCGCGCAAGGTGGGGGCGCCGCTGCTGCTCACGGGAACAAAGAGCGAGGTGCACCCGGAGCCCAAGGGCGTGGTGCTCATCCTGGCGCCGTGGAACTACCCGTTCCACCTGCTGGTCTCGCCGCTGGTGGCGGCGGTGGCGGCGGGCAACGCCGTCCTGTGCAAGCCGAGCGAGAAGACGCCGGGAACGGCGCGCTTCCTGGCGCAGCTGCTGCGGGACGTGTTCCCGCAGGACGAGGTGGCGCTGGTGGAGGGAGGCGCGGCGGTGGGCGAGGCGCTGCTCCGGCTGCCGTTCGACCACTTCTTCTTCACGGGCGGGCCGCGCGTGGGGCGGCGGGTGATGGAGGCGGCGGCGAGGCACCTGGCGGGGGTGACGCTGGAGTTGGGCGGCAAGTCGCCGGTCATCGTGGATGCGTCAGCGGACGTGGACGCGGCGGCGGAGCGGATCGTCTGGGGCAAGTTCCTGAACGCGGGGCAGGCGTGCATCGCGCCGGACCACGTCTGGGTGCACGCGTCGAAGGAAGAGGCGCTGCTGTCCGGGATGAAGGCCGCGCTGGAGCGCTTCTACGGGAAGACGGAGGAGGCGCGGCGGGCGACGCCGGACCTCTGCCGGATGGTGGATGACGGCGCGTACAAGCGCGTGTGCCGGCTGCTGGATGAGTCCGTGGCGGGAGGCGCGCGGGTGGTGGCGGGGGGCGGCGTGCACTCGGAGACGCGCTACATCGCGCCCACGGTGCTGGCGGACGTGACGCCGGAGACGGCGGTGATGGATGAAGAGATCTTCGGGCCGCTGTTGCCGGTGCTGCGCTTCGAGTCACTGGATGAAGTGGTGACGCAGGTGCGCGCGGGCGGCAAGCCGCTGGCCATGTATGTCTTCAGCCAGGAAGAGGCCACGGTGGAGCGCCTGCTGAAGGAGACAAGCGCGGGCGGCACGGTGGTGAACAACGTGGTGCTGCACAACGTGAACCCACACCTCCCGTTCGGAGGCGTGGGGCAGAGCGGCCTGGGCGCGTACCACGGCGAAGCAGGCTTCAAGGCCTTCAGCCACGAACGCGCGGTCGTGCGGCAGGGCCGCACGGCCTTCACGAACCTCTTCTTCCCGCCCTACCGGGGCAAGGCCCAGCGCCTGGCCCGGCTCGCGAGCAAGCTGTTCGAGTAGCGCAGCCAGACTAGCTGCGCAGGCCCGGGGCTTCCTGGCCCGTGCGCGCGACGTACTCCGTGTAGCCGCCGCCGTACTTGTGGATGCCGTCCGGCGTCAGCTCCAGCACGCGGTTGGACAGCGCTCCCAGGAAGTGCCGGTCGTGGGACACGAACAGCATCGTGCCCTCGTAGCGCGACAGCGCCGTGATCAGCATCTCCTTCGTGCCCATGTCCAGGTGGTTCGTGGGCTCGTCCAGCACCAGGAAGTTCGGCGGGTCGTAGAGCATCTGCGCCATCACCAGGCGCGCCTTCTCTCCACCCGACAGCACCCGGCACTTCTTCTCCACCTCGTCACCGCTGAACCCGAAGCAGCCCGCCAGCGCCCTCAACGAGCCCTGCCCCGCCCTGGGGAACGAATCCGACAGCTGCTCGAAGACCGTCTTCTCTCCGTCCAGCAGGTCCATGGCGTGCTGCGCGAAGTAACCCATCTTCACGCTGCCACCCAACGCCACCGTGCCCTCATCCGGCTGCGTCGTGCCCGTCACCAGCTTCAGCAACGTGGACTTGCCCGCGCCGTTCACGCCCATCACGCACCAGCGCTCCGCGCGGCGCACCAGGAAGTCCAGGCCGTCGTAGATGGTCCGCTTGCCGTAGCCCTTGGACACGCGCTTCAGGTTCACCACGTCGTCACCGGAACGCGGCGGCGGCTGGAACTCGAAGAGCACCGTGGAGCGGCGCTTCGGCGGCTCCACCTTCTCAATCTTCTCCAGCTTCTTCACCCGGCTCTGCACCTGCGCCGCATGCGACGCGCGGGCCTTGAACCGCTCGATGAACTTGATCTCCTTCGCGAGCATCGCCTGCTGACGCTCGTACTGCGCCTGCTGCTGCGCCTCGTTCTGCGCGCGCTGGCCCTCGTAGAAGTCGTAGTTGCCCGAGTACGTCGTCAGCGAACCGCCGTCGATTTCGACCACCTTCGTCACGATGCGGTTCATGAACTCGCGATCGTGCGACGTCATCAGCAGGGCGCCCTCGTACCCCTTGAGGAAGCTCTCCAGCCAGATGAGCGACTCGATATCCAGGTGGTTGGAGGGCTCGTCCAGGAACATGGCGTCCGGGCGCATCAGGAGGATGCGGGCCAGGGCCACGCGCATCTTCCAACCACCGGACAGCTTGCCCACGTCGCCGTCCATCATCTCTTCGCTGAAGCCCAGGCCCGCGAGGATCTCCCGCGCGCGGCCCTCCAGCGCGTACCCGCCCAGCTCCTCGAACCGGCCCTGCACGACGCCGTAGCGCTCGACGAGCTTCTCCATGTTGTCCGCCTGGTCCGGGTCACCCATGGCGGCTTCCAGGTGCTTCATCTCCGCCGCGACGGTGCTCACCGGGCCCGCGCCGTCCATGACCTCGGACACCGCGCTGCGGCCGTCCATCTCACCCACGTCCTGGCTGAAGTAGCCAATGGTGACGCCGCGGTCGATGGAGACCTGTCCCTCGTCCGGGTACTCCTGGCCGGTCATCATCCGGAACAGCGTCGTCTTGCCCGCTCCGTTCGGGCCCACCAGGCCCACCTTTTCGCCCTTGTGGAGCGCGGCCGACGCCTCGATGAAGAGGATCTGCTGACCGTGTTGCTTGCCGATGTTGTCGAGACGGATCATGTGCGTACCGAAAGGGCCCGGGGAATCAGGCGGCGCGCCCTTATGCCATGAGCCGCCCGCCGGAGGGATGCTTCCGAACCCCCAACGGCTCCAGGCCCTTCCACGCGGCCGGGCAAGCAGGCCCCCGCTCGCGGGATTCCGCCCGGCTTGGAACCTGGAACGAGGGCCTCAGTCGTCCCGGTGCACGGTGCCCGGAGAGAACGCCGGGGTGCAGATGGCCACGTACTCCGCGCCGTCCTCCTCGGGCGTGCTGTAGCGGACCCACTCGCCGGGCTCGCACACCACCGTCTGGCCGGCGTGCACGTCCATCACCCCGCCCTTGTGCTCCACCCGCAGCGTGCCCGCGAGCACCAGGGTGATTTCACGGAACTCGGGCGTCTGGCCCGGCTCCTCCCACCCACCCGGGCTGCGCATGTGGGCCACGCTGATGTTGGACGTCTTGGAGTTCACCCGGCCCACGTACTCGTCGATGAGCTTCGGCTTGTTGCCCACGGCCGTCACGCGGATGGGCTTCGGGATGAGCGTGGGCATGCGAGTGCTCCAGGAGGGGACGAAGGGAACAGCGGACACCCCCTACCCTACCAGCGCGTGGCGTAGAGTGCCGCCGTGCTGACCGTCGACAACCATCCCCTCCTCGACCTCATCGCCTTCACCTCCTCCTTTCCCGCTCCCCTGGGGGACCTGCCCGCGCCCGACTGGCTGCAGGCCCTGCTGAGGCCCGGCGCCACCGCGCCCCTCCAGAGTGACGACGCCGTCCGGGGCGCCGTGCGAGACCTGCTCCGCCACGGCGGCTACAAGCCCACGGGCCGGGGCAAGCCCGCGTCCGAGTACCTGGTGCGAGCCTCCGGGGACGCGAGCCTGGGCACCATCAACGCCGCGGTGGACGCCTGCAACGCCGTGTCGCTGCACAGCGGCCTGCCCATCAGCGTGGTGGACCTGGACAAGGCCCAGGCCCCGTTCCGCGTCTCCACCGCCATCCAGGGCGACCGCTACGTCTTCAACGCCTCCGGGCAGACCATCGACCTGGAGGGCCTGCTGTGCCTCTTCGACGCGCAGGGCCCGTGCGCCAACGCGGTGAAGGACGCCCAGCGCACCAAGACGGACGCCACCACGCGACGCACGCTCACGCTGCTGTGGGGCACGAAGGAGCTGAAGGGCCACACCGAGCGCGCCTTCATCTGGTACCGCGAGCTGCTAGAGCGCCTGGGCGCCACCGTCGAGCCCGTGCGCTGAAGAAGCGCCCTACGCCCGGGGCGTCAATGCCAGCCCCGCCACGATGTGCTCGACGATTTCTCCGGGCGGGGGCGTCACGTCCACGGTGAACGCGTCTCCGGGCACCTCCATCGTCTCCAGCTGGCTCTGGAGCAGCGACGCCGGCATGAAGTGCCCCACGCGCTTCTGGATCCGCTCGAGGATGACGGACGCGGGCGCGTGCAGGTACACCCAGCGCTCGCGCGCGGGGTCCACGGTGAGCCTCGCCCGGTAGAAGGCCTTGAGGCCGGAGAACGCCAGCACCAGGGCCTCGTCCGCCTCCAGCGCCTTCTCCATCCTCGCGCGCAGCAGCTCCAGCCAGGGCTGCCGGTCCACGTCCGTCAGCGGCGTGCCCGCGGCCATCTTCCGGCGGTTCTCCACCGAGTGCAGGTCGTCCGCGTCCACGAACGTCCACCCCAGCCGGTCCGCGAGCGCCCGGCCCACCGTGGACTTCCCGGTGCCTGAAACGCCCATGACGATGACCACCATGCCGTTGCCGCCTCCCTCGGGTCTCGCGCGCTGCCTCATGCTGCGGCCTTCCCGCCCCAGGTGCCATGCGAGAAACACAGCCGGTGACACACCGGACGTGAGCGTCCAATGTCCAACGCCATCACCTTCGCGTCCCACATGACTTCCACTTCACGACGGAGGAACCATTACCGTCCCGCACCATCATGACTTCCGTGGGAGCAACCCCCGGCCGGACGCTCGCCCGGCTCCTTCTGTGCAGCGGCCTGCTCGCGCTGGTGTCCCTGGCCGCCTGCCGTGACCCCGCCGCCGCGGCCGGCACCGCGCTCTTCGTCACCGCCGAGTTCGAGCCCGCCCTCAACCTCACCCGGCTGCGCATCGCCGCCACCGCGGACGGCGCCACCGTGCCCACCACGCTGCTGCCCGAGGACTCCAGCCGCGCGCTCGTGAACGGTGAGACGTTCCGCGTGCTCCTGGACGGCGCGGCCAACGGCGCCCAGGCCACCGTCCGCGTGGACGGCCTGCGCGACGACGCCACGGTCGCCACCGGCGAGGCCACCACCACCGTACGCGACGGCTACGAGGTGGAGGTCACCGTGCGGCTGACCAGCTCCAACGGCGGCACCTTCTGCGTGGACTGCCCGGACGGCTGCTGCCGCGACGGCGTCTGCACGTCCCGAACCTTCCGCACCTGCGGCGTGGGCGGCGTCGCCTGTGAAATCTGCGACTCGGACCGCGCCGACACCTGCACCAACCGCGGCACCTGCGGCTGCGGCACCGGCCCGGCCTGCGACCTCAACGCCAACCGCTGCGTCGGGGGCAAGTGCGTCTGCGGCCTCGGTGGCACCGCGTGCGGAGCGGGGCTCGCGTGCATCAACGGCTTCTGCAAGTGCGACCCGTCCACCTGCAAAGGCTGCTGCGACGGCAACAGCTGCATCCCCGCGCCCAACAAGAACCAGTGCGGCAAGGGCGGCGAGTCCTGCAAGAAGTGCGACAAGCGCTGCAACCCGGACGGCTCCTGCGACTGACGGGCGCGCTACTTCACGGTGAACGGGCGCGAGCTCCCCGCGTACGGGTGGATGCGCCCGTCCCAGCCGGACTTCCAGTTCCCCTCGTGCACCAGCCGGTACGTGCCCGGCTGCGTGTCCCGGGGAATGGGCCACGTGATTCGCACCTGTGAGCACGCGAGCGTGGGCACGCAGTACTCGCGCTGCCAGTGATACAGCGCGGCGCCGTCCCCGTCGTTCGCCACGTCCCGCCACGTGCCATCCGCCTCCCGCCGCTGCACGCGCAGGAAGGTGCCGCCCAGCTTCAGGTCATTGCGCGGATGGCCGCCCCAGAAGGCGACGCTCGCGGTGTCGCCGCGCGCGTAGGACGCCTTCGCCTCCTCCGCGACGGCGCCGAAGTCCACCCAGAGCAGCTTGTCGTCGAACACCACGCCGGGCTGCAGCCCCACCACCGCCTTGCGCAGGTCGCGCGGCGTGGGGCCGGGCGGCACGGACGTCCCGTCGCGCAAGGAGGCCGCGAGCCCCGTGAAGGACTGCTGCAGCGCCGCCAGCGTCCACGGGCCGAAGTGCGTGGACGCGCCCTCGTAGTCCTGGCGCGCGTACTCCTCGCGCGTGGCCACGTAGCCCGAATAGGCGTTGGCCGGTCCCACGATGACCACGTCCGTCACGCCCGCGCCCTGGAGCTGCGCGCGCACCGTGTCGCGCAGCCGGCGGCCCGCCATGGTGGTCATTTCGAAGGGCACCGCCACCAGCGCCAGCGGCCCCACCGTCACCACCTGGAGCGGCAGCACCTCCGGGGACCAGGGATAGGGCTTCATGGTGCCCATCTCCAGGACGATGGGCTTCTCCCCCTGGCAGGGCGTGGTGACGGCGGCGCAGGTGAACTGGCTCCACACGTCGTGCACGGACTCGCACGTGGCCCCCTCCGCGCCGAAGCCGGGCCCGTCCTCCGCGCCCGCGAGCATGGACAGGCCGATGGCCGCGGGACAGGTGCGGCGCGCGCTGCCGTCCGCGAACGCGGGCGCGACGTCCACCGCGTCCATCTTCACGTAGGCGTGCCGGTAGTCCACGCCGCCCATCACCGGCATCCCGGCGGTGGACCACAGGTGCGCGGCGAAGTCGTACTGCTTCTTCGCGGAGATGGCGGCGTCCTCGAAGTCGTTCGCGCCGCCGCCATTCGTTCCGCCCAGGATGTTGGGCGTGACGTCGCCCTCATTCGAGTTCGCGAACGCCGCGACGAAGGTGTCCGGGCCTCCGGGCGTCCGTCCTCCCTTCTCCACCTCGAACGTGTGCGCCGCCATCCCCTTGTTGTCGCCGCTGATGTACGTGTTCGTGTTGCCGAAGGACGTGGCGTGCACGGCGAACCAGTTGACGAGCCCCAGCTCGCGCCCGTCCGCTCCCGTCATCCGGAGCAGCGTCATGCGCGTGTCCACGTTGTCGGGATAGCGGGCGCGCTCGGCCTCCGGGTTGCGCAGGTAGGCCTCCGGTGAGCGGTTGATGCTGGCGCCGTGCAGGTCGCCCGAGGACAGCCGCAGCGACCCTTCCGCCAGGCGCGCGTTGGCGCGAAGGATGGAGTCCGTGATGCCGGAGACGATGGCCTCGAAGTTCTGGGGCACGAAGCCGAAGGTGGTCAGGTTGTAGAACGTGTAGTGGCTGAAGCCGCCCGGCCCGGCGTGCGTGTGCGTGGCGCTGAGCAGCACGTTGTCGTCGGAGAAGGTGTCACCCAGCTTCGAGCGCAGCCGCTCCACCACCTGCTGCTTCACCGCCTGGAACACCATGCCCAGGTCCGCGCTGACGAAGGCCACGCGGCGGCCGTTGCACGGCGAGGCGATGACGAACGCCCGCGAGAACAGCCGCAGGTGGATGCCCTCCGTCTTCTGGCCCACCTGCCCGTAGCCCATCATCCCCACCTCCGCCGCGGGGCCGGTGATGTCCGAGCGCGCCGCGCCGATGAGGAAGTTCGAGGAGCCCGCGCACCCGTTCGCCGGAGCCTCCGTGGGAGCCGGAGCCCGCGGCGCCCCCTCCTGCGCGCTGGAAGCGCCCGGCCCCAGCGCCAGCGCGCAGCCCAGCAGCAACCCGAGCACGGGAGCGAGGCGGGCGTTCAGCGTGCGCATGGCATCCTCCACGGCCTCCGGAAGGGAAGGCCCCCGGCGGCGGCGGGGCCCCAGCATGTCTCCGTTACCCCCGGGAGGGCAGCGCACGCGAGGGCGGGCCGTCCGACGCTCCACACTCGAACACGGGAGCGCGGCGGATTCAGTCCATTTCGCGGCAGCGGACGGGCGGCCCGCTCCGCCGCATGGACGCGGACCGCGGGCCTGGCTCAGGCCACGCGTGCGGGCCGCGCGGCGACGTGCAGGGTGACGCGGAAGGTGGCGCCGTGGCCCGGCGTGGACTCCGCGGCGATGGTGCCGCCCAGCGCGCGCACGATGGTGTCGCAGATGGACAGGCCCAGGCCGGTGCCCTGGCCCGGCGCCTTGGTCGTGAAGAAGGGGTCGAAGATGCGGCGCAGCAGCTCCGGCGCGATGCCCCGGCCCGTGTCGCGCACCTCCACCACCACCCGGCCGTCGTCGTCCACGCGGCTGATGAGCCGGATTTCGTGCTCGTCCGTGAAGCCTTCGGGAATCGCGTGCGCGGCGTTGATGACCAGGTTGAGGAACACCTGGAACAGCTTGCCCTCGTTGGCGCGCACCGTCGGCACGACGCCGTACTGCTTCACCAGCCGGGCGCGCGGCCGGATTTCACTGGCCGCCATCTGCGCGACGGAGTCCAGCACGCGGTGCAGGTCCACCGCCTCCTCGTGCGCGTCGTCCACGCGGGAGAAGACCTTGAGCTGGCGGACAATCTGGCGCATCCGCTCGGAGCCCTCGCGCGCGTCGTCCAGCACCTGCTGGTACTCCAGCAGCTCCTCGGCGCCCAGGGGCCGGGGCATGGGGCCCAGCGCGCGGTGCAGGAACTCCAGGTTGGAGAGCACGTAGGACAGCGGGTTGTTCAATTCGTGCGCGATGCCCGCGGCCAGCATGCCCATGGAGGCCAGCCGGTCCCCCAGCATGAGCTGCGCCTGCATGTGCTTGCGCTCGGTGAAGTCGCGCGCCACCGTCACGCGCGCGGGCACGCCGTCGAAGAGCACGCCCAGCGTCACCAGGTCCGCGCTCACCACCTGCCCGTCGCGGCGCACCAGCGGCACCTCATGCGAGCGGGCCGCCAGCGCTCCGTCCTGCGCCTCCTCCAGGTGGCGGCGCGCGACCTCCTGGTCCTCGCGCCGCACCAGGCCCAGCAGGTGCCGGCCCAGCAGCTGCGCGGGGTCCTGGTAGCCCAGGTAGTTGGCCATGGCCGGGTTCACCGACAGGAGCATGCCGTCCGTGGTGTGCACCACCACGGGGTCCGGGAACCCTTCGATGAGCAGGTGGAAGCCGGCCTCCGTGCGGCGCAGCGCCGTCTCCGTGCGCACGCGCAGCGCGTCCGTGGTGTGCTGCTCCAGCGCCAGCGACAGCGCGCCGGCCGCGCCGGACAGCAGCTTCACCTCCACGTGCGACCAGGGCCGCGCGTCGTCGCAGTTGTCGAAGCCGATGAAGCCGAACGGCTCGCCGTGCACCATCAGGGGCAGCACCAGCAGCGAACGGATGCCCTGCGCCAGCAGCACCGGCGCGTTGTCCGCGCCGAAGTCCTCCGGCGAGCCCTGCACGGCCTCGCCCCGGTGGAGCTGCTCCAGCTGGGACAGCGTGAAGGCCTGGTCGATGGGCCACGCCTGCGTGTCAGGGTTGTCCAGCTCGCGCGAGATGCCGGGCGCGCACCACTCCGCGCGCTGCGACTGGAGCATCCGGCCGGAGGCGTCGCGGTGGAACTCGAACACGTACGCGCGGCTGGCGCCCGCGACGCGGCCCAGCGGCTCCAGGATGGAGTCGTACACATCCACGGAGGCCTCCGGCGCCAGCAGCTGCCGCTGCACCTCCACCATCGCGCCCAGGTAGCGCTCGCGCGTGGCGGCGGCCTCCTCCGCCAGACGGCGCGGGGTGACGTCCACCAGCGTGCCCAGCACGCCGCCCAGGTGCTCCGGGTCCCCTGTCGCGGACAGCTCCACCCAGCGCGGCTGCGTGCCGCCCGACAGCCGCAGCTCCAGCCGCGAGGGCACGTCCGTGCGCGCCAGCGCCGTGCGCAGCAACACCCGCGCCTGGTCCCGGTCCTCCGGGTGGAACAGCTCCACCAGCGAGCGGCCCAGCCACGCGTGCACGGGAGCTCCGACCAGGCGCTCCCAGGCGGGGGTCGCCAGGACGAGGCGGCCCGCCGCGTCCAGTTCGAAGAGGGCCTCGCGTAACAGCGACCCGGCGCGCTGGAAGCGACGCGTGTCCACGAGGTCGCTCGCCCCGGATGACTGCCCCAGAGCAGCGGAGCTCCCCGTTTCGCGTTGCTCCTGCGTCACCGCGGCCTCCTTCATCACGGATGAAACGGAATGAAACCTGGATTTGAGGAAAACCCACCCGGTGCATCCAGGCCCGAGCCCTCGCTCCGTCTCACCGCGGCCCGAAGCATAGGGCGCTCGAATGTTTCAAAGTCAATGGACCCACCCGGGACTCATGGGTTTCCCTCGGAGTCTGGGGGCTCCCAGCCCCCGGGAATTCCGGAACGTGGGCGTTGACGGCGATCTCCGAGCAGGCGTGCAGGCACGCCACCGACGATGGCCCACGGGGGCACGTCGCGGGTGACGACGGCGCCCATTCCAATCACCGCGTGGTCGCCCACGGTGACGCCGTCGGTGATGCCCGCGTTGGCGCCCACCCAGACGTCCTGGCCGATCACGATGCCCTTCGAGGTGACAGGCTGTTCGCGCACGGGGCGGTCCGGCGCGAGCCCGTGGTCGAAGGCGTAGAGCGTGGCGCCGGTGGCGATGCGGCTGCCCTCGCCGATGCGGATGCCGCACGCGCCGCCGTCCAGGCTGACGCGCGCGTTGAGGCTGACGCGCGGCCCCAGCACCACGGGCCCGTGCACGAAGGCGTCCGCGCCGATGCTGCACCCCGGCCCGATGCGCACGGTGCGGCCGGGCTCCGCGAAGATGCGCGCCTCCGGGGCGATGAAACATCCTTCGGCGATTTCAACGGTCTCCAGCGCGCGCAGGCGGTCCTGCACCTCGCGCTGCCAGGCCTCCGCCCACTCGCGGTGGCGCGGCTTGAGGCTGAAGTAGAGCCACGGCATCCACGACAGCCGCAGCTTGTGTTGTTCACGGCGTCGCGCGTCCAGGTCCACGCGTCCTGACTACCACGGGCCCGGCGGGCTCCGGCGTCACAGGGGCTCGGGCTTCACGGAGGGAGCGGCGATGGGCTCCGGCGTGGGCTCCACGGTGAAGTGGCAGCGCTCGCGCTCCTGGGCCACGGCCTCCGCGTCCAGGGCCACGGGGGACAGGCGGCAGAGCATCTCGTCCGGCTCCCATGGGTACGGCCGGCCGTCCAGGCGCACGCGCCCTTCGGCCACGGCGCGCGTGGCGTCCACGAGCGGCAGCGAGGACAGGTCTCGCATCAGCGCCTCGAAGCGGCCCTGACGCTCCGGGGTGCAGAAGTGGAAGCGGCCTCGCGCGACGACGGCCAGGTGGTACCACATGGGCCGGAAGGCCACGCCCGCCAGGCCCAGGCGCTGGGCCATGGCGAGCAGCACCTCCGTCGTCTCGCGCGACAGACCCAGGCCGGGCACCTCCTGGCCGGGCAGCTGCGGGCGCGTGTCGCTGAAGCGCGCGCGCGGGTGGCGCAGGGACAGCCAGTTGGCGAAGAGGAAGGTCTCGCCCTGGAGGTCCTTCTTCTCCACCACCGCGTCCGACAGCAGGTGCTCGCGGCCGCCCGCGTGGCCCAGCACCATGATGCGGTCGCCGGTGCCGCCGGTGGAGGCCACCTGCACGCGCAGGCGGCTGTAGCCCAGGCGCTCCACGTACGACAGCAGGCCGTAGCGGAACAGGGCGTACTCGATGCCCTGCGCGGTGTAGTGGCCCAGCACGCGCGGCTGCACCTCCGGCCCCAGCCGCAGCGGGCCCTCCAGGTCCTCCAGCGAGAAGGGCTCCCAGTGCGGCGCCTTGCCGGCGGTGTTGCCGTTCTCCGGATCCAGCAGGTGCGCGATGCGCTGGAAGCGGGCGCTCAGTGGGTCGTAGCGCGCGGTGATGCGCTGGTGGCCCAGCCCCGCGAGCACCAGCACGGTGCCCGCGAACAGCTTCCAGGAGTCCGCGTGGTAGCCGCCGCCGGGCAGCCACACGCTGGCCCGTCCCCGCAGCGCGGCGGCGATGGCCACGTCGCGCTTGCGCGCCCCGTGGAGCGTGATGCCCACGCGCCCGAAGCGGTCCCCGGCCAGCACGTCCCCTCCGGCGATGACGAAGGTGATGTCGGAGGCGGGCATCCGCGCGAGCAGGTCCTTCACCTTCTGCACGTAGGTGACGTCGTCGCAGCCGTCCGGCACGCGGGTCTCGTCCACGCCGGGGGGCAGCACGCCCCAGTCGCTGCCGGACACGGAGCCGATCCACGTCTTCGGCTGGCCGGCGAGGCACGCGGCGGTGCCGTCCGGCGGGTGCGCGTCCAG
Organism: Corallococcus sp. CA049B; assembly: GCF_003611685.1. NCBI lineage: Bacteria > Pseudomonadati > Myxococcota > Myxococcia > Myxococcales > Myxococcaceae > Corallococcus > Corallococcus sp. CA049B. Next base: position 22,400 of record NZ_RAWC01000077.1, read on the forward strand.
GTCCAGCACGGCCACGGAGCCTTCGAAGCCGGACGCGCGCAGGTCCGCCACGGCCACGGCGATGTCGTTGACGGTGCAGAAGCCGCCGCCCTTGTCCGGGCGCGCGTGGTGGAAGCCGCCGGCCATGTTGACCACGGGCGTCTGCCTCGCGAGCGCCAGCCGCGCCGCGCCCAGCGTGCCGCCGCACACCAGCCGCACGCTGTCCAGGAGCGCGTCCACGGGGACCTCCGACGGGTCGGAAAGGGTGGTGGCCCCTTCATCCTGCGAGGGGGCCGTGGGCGCAAGGCTCATTCCACGGGGCGCTGGGCCTCGTCTTGAAGGGCGGGGCTGCGGCGGCGCACGGTGCGGGCGGCGACGGTGACGAACAGGGCCCACGCGAGCCCGGCCACCCAGCCGCCGAGCACGTCCGTGGGGTAGTGCACGCCCAGGTACACGCGGGTGCAGCCCACGAGGACGGAGAGGAGCAAGGCCACGGTGAGGAGGTAGACCTTCACGCGGCGGTGCTCGGCGAACTGGGCCAGGAGCGCGCCCAGCGTGAGGTAGGTGATGGCGGACAGCATGGCGTGGCCGCTGGGGAAGCTGGTGGACAGGGTCTCGGTGAGGTGGGGCACCACCGAGGGGCGCGGGCGGTGGAACAGGTTCTTGAGCGCCGCGTTGAGGATCCACCCGCCGACGATGGCGGACAGGACGAAGAGGCTGGTGCGGTAGCGGCGGGCCACCACGAGGAAGCCGCACACGGCCGCGGTGAGGAGCGCCAGGACGGGGAAGCCGCCCAGGGACGTCACGTCGCGAGCGGTCTCCGCGAGCCACCACGGGCCTCGGGGGAGCGCGGGGTCTTCTTCACGGCGCAGGGAGCGCACGATGCGCTCGTCGATGTCCTGCGTGTCGCCTTCATGGACCTCGTCGGACAGGACGACGAAGCCCAGGACGCACGCGACCACGAGCAGGAGCAGCCCCAAAGGCCGCGTCACCATCGCATCCCAACCCGACACCCACCGCCATGGCCCTCGTGACATGGCGGTGACTTAAGACAGCGGGTGCGGGCTGGCCATGGGCTTTTCGCGGCGAGTGTCGGACAGGCTCCAGGTGCTCAGGGAGGGTCCACGGACACGCCCAGTTCCTCCGCGCCGGCCTCATACGCTGAAGCGCGGAGAGTCGCGGGTGAAGGTGGCGGCGCGGTTGGGCATTTCGCGGGACGAACTGCGTCGCCACCGAGCCAGCGGCTCACTTCAGCGGCGAGAGGTCGTTGCGAATCACCCGCTGCTGGAAGCCGCTCGTCGAGGCCCCACCCTGCACGATGGGGTTCGACGAGTTGAGCGTGAGCTGGCCGTACGCATCCGTGCTGCCGGCCGTGGCCTGCTGCGGGACGTCATTGCCGTTGTACTGCACCGTCGCGACGACGAGTTCGCCGGTGGCCGAGTAGGTCCAGTTCTGCTGGTACGACGCGCTGCCGAACTCGATGCAGTCGATGGACCACTGGTTGTAGACCGTGGACTTGTCGTACGGGCCGGTCCAGCCCTGCGTATTGCCGAACCCATCGCTGGAGAACAGGCTGTAGACGAGCTCCGTCGGCGGGTACGCGGCCAGCCCGCCGCTCTCGTTACTCTGGAGCCAGAACTCGGTCGTCGTCACGTACGGGCCGCGCGCGTGGCCCGGCTGCTGGCTGAAGTCGGTGAACCAGCACGACAGGTCATCCGCGCGGTCGGCGATGTACTTCGCCAGGTCTCCATCCGCCGCCGTGACGGACGCGATGGTGCCGTACCACCACTGCTTGCCCGCCGGCGCGTTCTGGTAGGTGCGGTGCGCGGCGAGGTAGAGCTGCTCGACGAAGCGGCGCTTGAGGTTGACCAGGAACGAGGAGGCCATCGACTCCTCCGCGTTGTTCCAGTAGGTCTCGTCGTCGGGCAGCTTGGGCGAGGCGAGCGCGAGCAGCCCGAGCTGCGCCGGCATCCCCGTGAGGGGGCTGGTGTAGAGCTGCTGCCAGACGGCGTCGAGCCCGCTGGTGCCCCGCGCGTTGAGCAGCGCGTCGTGGAGGTCGCCGACGGCGTTGAGGGACGCGTCGAACGCGGACTCCAGGTTGCTCTGGTAGGCCTCGAGCGTCATGGACCCGTTGGCCCCCTTCGCGGCCTCGCTGTCCTGCGCCGCGGTGAGCGCCGTGTCGAAGAGGGCCGCGAGCGAGCCGCCCACCTCCGGAATCGCGTTGAGGACGACGTTGATGACGCCGAAGAGGCAGTCGAGGCCAATCTGCAACGCCGGGTCGGTCACCGCCGGCGCGTTAAACGTGTCGAAGACGCCGACGATGCTCCCCTGCAGGTCATCCCGCACGTTCTTCAGCGACTGGTTCGTCTGCTTCAGGATGGCGAGCACCAGGTCCACGTTGGCGTCGGTCGGGTCCGGCAGCGCCGGCGTCGCGAACTCGGACATCGCGATGAGCCCGCGCTTCGTCGTGTACTCCCACGTGGGCCAGCCCGCGCTCCACCCGCGCGAGGACGCCAGCCGCATGACGCTCTGGGCCCAGACGGCCGTGTCGCTCAAGTCAATCAGCGAGCGCGGCTGGAACATCACCTCGAACAGGTCGGCGTTGTCCGCGTCCACGAAGGTCAGCCCCGGGTAGTCCTTGGAGAAGAGCAGTGCCGTGCGCGTGTCCGCCGTCTCCGAGAACGTGGGAATGCCGAGCTGGTAGCCCTGGGCCACCGCCCAGCGCATCACCGTCACGCCCCAGTCCTCGATGGGGTTCTCCGGCACGACGGGCGGAAGCTGGGACTTCGGGATGTCGACAACGGAGATGGCCGGGTGCTCCAGGAGGAGGATGACGCCCCACGTGGCCTGACCCACCTCCCACGTCGGAATCGCGCCGATGCAGCCGCTCTGCGTCTTCGCCCAGGCCATGACGGTCTGCATGGCGTACTGCACCATCGGCAGCGACGCGTCCGAGGGGGCGTAGGGGGCGAGCTGGCTCGTGGGCACGTCCTGCCACTGCAACAGCCGGGGCTGGGTGGCATCCATCACGCGGGTACGGAGGGCGGCGGCGGTTCTCGACATGGGAGGCTCCTGTGAAAAGGGGTTCGGCAGCGGTGCCGGCTCTGCGCCCGGGGGCTTGAGCAAGCGACGTGCCGCCTCCGCCCGCGGCCCGGCACGGCGCCGGACACAGGGGAGCGCCTCTCTTCCCGGCGCGGCGGGTGTGTCGGCGACACGTCGGCGACGTGTCGGCGACATGCTGATGGACGGGGGCGACCCGCGGGGCGTCCCTTGCGCCATTCGTAGCGAAGGCGCGCAGCGCCTCGGGGAACGGCAACGAGCCACTGCGCCGCCTGACGGAACTGCTCCAACTCCTTTTCCATCTCCACGGACCACCCTGAAGATGATCAGCAGCGCCAGCACCACGTCGACCAGGGTGTGACGTTGATGTCCGCCTTCACTCCGCCCCTGCCGCCCACGGCCATTCCCATGCACAGCCTCCCTATGAGTCGAACCACGGGGCCGGGATGCCGTTGGCCGTGGGCACCCGGTGGTTCGGTCATGGCTCGGTCACCGGCGCCGGACAGGCTGGATGCGTCGCACCTCAGTCCTGATAGGCATAGCTCACGTCGGGGAGCTCGGGGCGTGCCTGGCCCGCGAGCCATACGTCGGTACCGACCATGCGTACCTCATCGACGGTGTTGAGCACGAAGCCAGGGAGTGAGGGAACGCCGTCGTCAAACCAGCGCAGCAGCAGCTCGTGAGCATCGAAGTCGAGGACCAGCGGGGCCACCACCGGATCAGCGAGCGCTTGTGCCGGTCCAGGCCAACCCAGAGCCCGCAGCGCCTGTTCCAATGGGTTATTCGGCTCGGGGAAGCGCTGATAGTCCTCGATCCAATCAGCCCAGTCCTGTTCGAGCAGCGCCACGGCGTAGGCGCCAGGCAGGACGACCTCGTAACGAACTTCGACAACGCCCGGGGTGCGCCAATGCTGGCCGAAGTTCATTGTGCGCACACGCAAGGCGTCCACCAACACCGGGCAGCCCTCCACGAGGTATCTGGCCGTATGTGGCGGAACGGGGAATCGTGGCCGCCACTCGTTCTGATAGGTCATGGTTCCTCCGACAGGATACTGGAGCAGAAGAGAGAACGCTGAAGCGGGGCCGAGGTCATGCGGACGACCGAGAGTGGACCACTCCTGAGCAACGCGGACCTGGATGCGTTCGAGCAGCGGTTCGAGCTCGCGCTCCCACTGCCACTTCGTGAATTCCTGCTCGCCACCCACGGAGGCCGGCCGGAGCGCGACCTCTTCAAGCTCCAGGGGCTGCCGGGGAATCCCATCGGCCGGATCCACTTCTTCTTCGGACTCAACGACCCCGTCGAGTCCTGCAACCTGGACTGGAACCTGGAGGTCTTCCGGGATCGCATCCCTCCAGGTCTGCTCCCCATCGCGACGACAGAGGGCGCGGACAAGGTGTGTCTGTCCGTGACGGGCCAGGTGTTCTACTGGGACGCGCATGCCCGGCCGGGCACGGCCAGCGTCCACTTCCTGGCGGAAGACCTCGACACCTTCATCTCGGCGCTTCAGTCGGATGCGCTGTCGCCCACCCTGCTGGAGTCCTGAGCGGCGTACGCCCCTGGACGCTCCGACCCCGGAGGCATTGTCAGGGGTGTGGGGCCTGTTATCACCCGGTGACGTTCGCACCCCGGGAGGCACCCGCACATGGCCATCGCCACCATCAGCCCCACCACCGGCAAGACGCTGCGCACGTTCGACGTGCTCTCGTCCGAGGAGCTGGAGCGCAAGCTGCAACGGGCCGCGGAGACGTTCCGCGCCTACCGCGAGACGTCCTTCGCTGACCGCGCCCGCTGGATGCGCCGCGCCGCTGAGATCCTCGAAGTCGAGGCCCCCCGCTTCGGCCGCATGATGACGGAGGAGATGGGCAAGCCCCTGGAGGCCGCCAAGGCGGAGTCCATCAAGTCCGCCACCGCGTGCCGATACTACGTCACCCGCGCCGAGAAGCTCCTGCGCGACACGCCCATCGATGTGGATGGCGACACCGCCTTCGTGCGCTATCAGCCCCTGGGCCCCGTCCTCGCCATCATGCCGTGGAACTTCCCCTTCTGGCAGGTCGTGCGCTTCGCCGCCCCCGCTCTCATGGCCGGCAACGTGGGCCTCCTCAAACACGCCAGCAACGTGCCCCAGTGCGCCATCGCACTCGAAGAAATCTTCCGCACCGCCGGCTTCCCTGAAGGCGCCTTCCAATCCCTGTTCATCGAAACATCGGACGTGAACCGCGTCATCGAAGACCCTCGCGTGAAGGCCGTCACCCTCACCGGCAGCGAGGGCGCCGGACGCGCTGTCGGCGCCGCCGCGGGCCGTGCCATCAAAAAGGTCGTGCTGGAGCTGGGCGGCAGTGACCCGTTCATCGTCATGCCCAGCGCGGACCTGGACAAGGCCGTGCACACCGCCGTGTCCGCGCGCCTCATCAACAACGGCCAGTCCTGCATCGCCGCCAAGCGCTTCATCATCGCCGAGCCCATCGCCCAGGAGTTCGAACGCCGCTTCGTCGAGCGCATGAAGACCATGGTGGTCGGTGACCCCATGGATCCAAAGACCGACGTCGGTCCGCTCGCCACGCCCGGCATCCTCGAAGGGCTGCACGCCCAGGTGCAGGAGAGCGTCAAGGCCGGCACCCGGCTGCTGCTGGGCGGCAAGCCCCAGGGCGGCCCCGGCAACTTCTACCCGCCCACCGTCCTGGCGGATCCGCCGCCCAAGGCCCCCGCCTTCCATGACGAGCTCTTCGGCCCCGTGGCCACGCTGCTGCGCGCCCGCGACCTGGAGCACGCCATCGAGCTGGCCAACGCGACGCCCTTCGGCCTGGGCGCCAGCGTGTGGACCCAGGACGCGAACGAGCAGCGCCGCCTCATCGACGGCATCGAGGCCGGCATGGTGTTCGTCAACGCGCTCGTCGCCTCCGACGCGCGCCTGCCCTTCGGCGGCGTGAAGCACTCCGGCCACGGCCGCGAGCTGGCCGACCTGGGCATCCGCGAGTTCGTCAACGCGAAGACCGTCCGCATCACCGGCGCGTCCGGCGCACCGCCGCCGTCGAAGCACGCGGGCGAATAGTCAGCGCGTGCGCACCCGGCCATCCACGGGCGCGCCGTGCACCTCTTCCAGCGCGGACGTCACGGCGTCCACCTCCGCGCCCAGCTGCTCCACGCTGTGGCGCAGGCCCGCGCCGGCCACGTCCGCGTCCGCCGCGTCCGCCGAGCGCACCCGCAGCACCTGGGCGTAGAGGTTCTCCAGCGTGTACGCCAGCCGCGTGAACTCGGCCTCCAGCCGGTCCGCTGCCTTCGTCAGCTCCGCGCGCTGGCGCACCTGCTCATCCAGCACCTGCAACGCCGCGCGCAGCCGGTCGCGAACCACCACGTCCTCCTCCGCGGCCCAGCGCGTCTCCAGCTTCTTGCGCTCGTCCGCCAGCCGCTGCACGTCCTCCGGCGGCGCCACCGTGCGCAGCTCGCGCTCGCGGCGGATGAGCTCGTGGCAGCTCTTGCGCAGGTCCTGCACGGTGCGCTCCGGCGAGCGCACCATCTCCTGCAACACGCCCCTCCCCGCCCGCAGCTCCGCGAGCAGCTTCTCGCAGACCGCATCCACGCGCGTCAGGCGCGGATCCACCGGCGCCTCCGGCACCTTCGCCTGGGGCAGCACCGGCGCGGGCGGCTCCTCCACGCGCGTCAGCAGGGGGTTGTTGCTCGGCCGCAGGTGCTTCGCGGCGCCCTTGAAGAACGCGAGCGCCACGAACACCAGCCACCAGTACTGCTGCGGCAAGCGCACCACCGTGGCCACGCACGCCAGCGCGACGACGAGCTGCCCCACGCCCACCACCGGGTTCCGCGCGGCCTCCTCCCGCGCCGCCTTCTCCGCGCGCTTCGCATCGCGGCGCGCCTGCTGCTGCGAGATGTACGCGTTGCGTTTGGACTGCCGCTCCGCGCGGCGCAGGGCGTCCTTCGACTCGCGCTCCCACTGCTTCTCCCACCGCTGGCGCTCCCGCTCCGCGCCGCGCTCCCACTCCCGCTCCCAGCGGTTGCGCTCCTTCTCGGTGGGCAGGCGGCCCATCCGGCGCACCCACCCCTCCAGGGCCGCGTCCTTGCGCGCGCGCCCCTCCTCGATGGCCGCTTCCAGTCGACGCAGGCGCTCGGCCGCATCGGGAGGGGGCGAGGAGGCAGGGGGCGCTTCGCGGTCTCGGGGCACGAGGTGACGCTAACAACTTCCCCCGGGGTTGGGGACTGTCGTGGGTGGCCCCATAAGCGCAGGTGTTGAGCCATTGGCGCGCGGCGGCCAGGCGGACACGGGCGCGCGGTGGTCCCCTGTGAACGGATGCGGTACTGGGAGGGCACGATGACCCTCCCCACCGCCGCGACCCGCCGCTTCCAGTGGTTCAGCCAGGGCGTGCTCCTCTACACCTTGGGCGTCATCCTCTGGGGCGCGTTCGTGCGCGCCACCGGCTCCGGCGCGGGCTGCGGCGACCACTGGCCCGTCTGCAACGGCGAGGTGCTGCCACGCGCGCCCTCCATCCAGACAATCATCGAGTACACGCACCGGCTCACCAGCGGCCTGGCCACGGTGCTCGCCGTCGCGCTCTACGCCTGGGGCCGCCGCGAGTTCCCCAAGGGCCACCCGGGCCGCAAGGCGGCGTTCTGGGCGCTGGTGTTCATGCTCACGGAGGGCCTGGTGGGCGCGGGCATCGTGCTGCTCAAGTACGTGGCGCAGGACGCGCGCCTGGGACGCGCGGTGTGGATGGGCTTGCACCTGACCAACACCTTCCTCCTGGTGGGCGCGCAGACGCTGGTGGTGTGGTCCTCCAGGGGCCGCGCGCGCATGGCGCTCCGGGGCCAGGGCGTCGTGGGCGCGCTGCTGGGCGGGAGCATCGCCGGCATGCTGGTGCTGGGCATCAGCGGCGCGGTGGCCGCGCTGGGCGACACGCTCTTCCCCGCCACCAGCCTCACGCACGGCTTCGAGCAGGACCTGTCGGAGACGGCGCACGTGCTCTTGCGCCTGCGCATGTTCCACCCGGCCATCGCGGTGGCCATGGGCGCGCTGCTGGTGTTCGGCGGCCGTCAGGTGGCGCGGCTGCGGCCCTCGCCGGACGTGCGGCGCGCGTCCGCGTGGCTCACCGGCATGTACGTCGCGCAGCTGTGCGCGGGCATCATCAACCTGGTGCTGCTGGCGCCGGTGGCGATGCAGCTGGTGCACCTGCTGCTCGCGGACTGCGTGTGGATGTGCGTGGTGCGGCTGTGCGCGGCGGGGCTCGCGGAGGACGCGCCGCGCCTGGAGCCCGCGACCGAGCCCGCCTCCCGCGTGGAGCCGGTGTAGCGCTCAGCCGCGCAGCCCCCGGGGCACCAGCACGCGCGCCACCGCTTCGAAGAGGCCGCTGACCGCGAGCGCGAGCACCGCCGCGGGCACCGCGCCCTCCAGGATGAGCCCCACGTCGTCCAGGCGGATGCCGGTGAGGATGGGCTGGCCGTAGCCGCCCGCGCCCACCAGCGCGCCCAGCGTGGCGGTGCCCACGTTGATGACCGCCGCCGTCTGGATGCCCGCGAGGATGGACGCCGCCGCCATCGGCAGCTCGATGCGCCACAGCCTCGCGCCGGACGGCAGGCCCAGCGCCTCCGCGGATTCGCGCACCTCCCACGGGACGCCCTGCAACCCCGCCGCCGTGTTCCGCACGATGGGCAACAGGCTGTAGAGGAACAGCGCCGCGATGGCCGGCTTCGAGCCGATGCCCAAGAGCGGAATCATGAACACCAGCAGCGCCAGCGACGGCACCGTCTGGATGACGCTGGAGAGGCCCAGCACGCCCTGCCCCAGGCGTGGACGGCGCGCGGCCACCACGCCCAGCGGGATGGCCAGCGCGATGGCCGCCACCAGCGACAGCCCCACGAGGAACAGGTGCTCGCGCGTGCGCTGCCAGATGCGCGCGCCCCTCCCATCCGTGCGCACCTCCGTCGTCAGGCCGAAGGAGGCCTGGAGGAAGTCCGCCGCCACCTGGGCCTCCGGCACGTGCTCCAGCCGCGCGCGGGCGTTGAGCTTCACCATCTCCGCTTCCGTGAGCGAGCCCTCCAGCCGGCGCAGCGCCTGGACCACTTGAGGCGCACGGGTCTCCAGGTCCGCGCGGTAGAGGAGCACGGCGTCGTACGCGGGGAAGTGGTGCCGGTCATCCTCCAGCACGCGCAGCCCGTAGGCGGCGATCTCCGCGTCCGTGGAGTACAGGTCCGTGAGCTGGATGGCGCCGCTCTCCATGCCCCGGTACGCCAGGTCGTGGTCCAGGCCGCGCACGTCGCGCTGGGGCAGGCCGTATGCGTCGCGCAGCGCGGGCCAGCCGTCGCCCCGCTGCATGAACTCATTGCTGAAGCCCACGCGCAGCTCCGGGTGCGCCTTCAAGTCGGAGATGCGGCGGATGCCCAACCGCTCGGCCTCCGCTTCCTTCATGCCCAGCGCGTACGTGTTGTTGAAGCCCAGCGGCGCGCTCATCCGCAGGCCTTCGTCCGCGAGCGCCTTCCGTAGTGCATCGTCGTCCGGCAGCGCGCGGCCCACGAGCAGTTCCTGCCGCAGCGTGCCGGTGTACTCGGGATAGACGTCCAGCTCGCCCCGGCGCAGCGCCTCCCACAACACCGTGGTGCCGCCCAGCTCGCGCCGGTGCGAGGCCCGCGCGCCGGCGTCCTCCGCCACCTGCGTCACCATCTCCCCGAGGATGACGGACTCGGTGAACTTCTTGGACCCCACGCGAACCTGGGGCCCGCCGCCACCTTCGGTGCTCGTGCACGCGACGGTGAGCAGCAGCAACCACGCCAGCGGCAGCGCGCGCATCATCCCTGCCTCCGCAGGGGCAACGGGCGCTGCGCCTGGATGAACCGCGTGACGAACGGATCCGCGGGACGCGACTCCAGCGCGTCCAGCGTGCCCTGCTGCACCACCTGGCCCTCGCGCATCAACACGATGCCGTCCCCCAGGAAGGCGGCCTCCGCCAGGTCGTGCGTGACGAGCACCACCGTCTTGCCCAGCCGCTCGAAGATGCCGCGCAGGTCCGTCTGGAGGTCATGGCGCACCAGCGGATCCAACGCGCCCAGGGGTTCATCCAAGAGCAGCACGTCCGGGTCCAGCATCAGCGCGCGCATCAGCGCCACGCGCTGCCGCTGGCCTCCGGAGAGCTCGCCCGGGAGGCGCTCCAAGGCCTCCGCCGGGAAGCGCGTCAGGTCCACCAGCCGCGCCAGCCGCTCGCGGATCCGCGCCTCCGGCCAGCGCAGGTGCCGCGCCATCAGCGTGACGTTCCGCGCGCCGGTGAGGTGCGGGAACAGGCCTCCGCCCTGGAGCGCGTAGCCCACGCGTTGGCGCACGGCGAGCAATGCGTCCGCGGCCTCCGGCAGGGGCTGTCCGTCGAAGAGGACGCGTCCTGTATCGGGCCGCAGCAGGCCGTTGAGCAGCCGCAGCAGCGTGGACTTCCCGCAGCCGCTGGGGCCGATGAGCACCGTGGTGGCGCCCTGGGGCAGACTCAGGTCCAGCGGGTGCAGGGCCTGCGCGGCACCAAAGCGCTTGGACACTCCTTCCAGGAGGAACACGAACGCCACGTCCCTTCAGCGCGGGGCGAACACGCCGTTGCAGGCGGTCGGAAAGGGGAGGGGCGCACTCGCCGGGAGGCTGCACGCCGCGAACAGGCCCCAGCCCTTGTAGTTCACGCCGCCGGTCCACACCTGGACGTCACCGCCCCCCTCCGGTGCGGGCGCGGTGAAGCGGACGCAGCGCGTGGCCAGGCCCTCCACGTAGCAGTCGCGCACCTCCACCGGGCCGGCCCCCGGGAGCGCGTCGCGCAGCTCCTCCGCGCTCCGGTCGCGCCAGCGCTCCACCTGGCCCGTACCCGGCAGCACCGGAAGGAAGACGCTCCAGGAGAAGGTGGACGCGGTACAGCGGATCCTCCCCGCACGCGTCGTCGAGTCCGCGACCTCGCAGCCCTCCGGCAGGTACAGCACCCGCCATGGCAGCCGGGGCGGCGTGACGAGCGCGGACGGCGACAGCGTGTCGCCCTCCGGGTTGCCCCGCGTGGCCAGGTACGCGAACAGCTCCAGGCACCGGCCCAGCCCCGCGCGGACGCTGTCGCGCGCCACGCAGCCCAGCTGCCGCACGTGGCCCGCGGAGGGCGTCACCGCCGTGACGTAGCCGCCCACCGTACAGGCGTTCTCACCGGAGCACCGCTCGAAGCGCAGGGACGGGTGCGGCTGTCCACCGAGCGGCAGCTCGCCCCGGGCCTCCGTGAGGTCCGGGCCCAGCCGGGCATGCACGCGGGCGCGGCCGGAGTCCACGGCCTGCGCCTCGCTCTTCCCGGGCTGTTCGTGCAGCCACACGGAGAGCGCGCCGCAGCGGTACGTGCGCGACGTGGCGCTGTCCGGGACGGGGACGCAGCCCTCGAAGAGACTGCGCGCGTCGTCGACGAAGGGGCCCACGGGCGTCACGCCCTCGGCGGGGACCGCGTGGGCCGCTGGCGCGGACGCAAGACACGCGCTCAGCAGCCCCCCCAATGTCACTCCCATCGCCGCGAGTGCCGTGCGCATCCGCGAGGGGATAGGCGCCGGGCCCGGCCGAGTCAACCGGCCCGTCGGCCCGACGCCCACCGCGCTACAAACGCGGGCACTACCTCTTCTTCATCTGCTTCTCGAGCTCCTTCGCCTGCGTCTCGTTGCCGCGGACGGTGCGCTCGGTGTCGCTCAGGAGCGCCAGGAAGCCGGCGTCGTTCTTGTACTCCTTGCGGCCCTCCTCGAGGATGTCCTTGCCCTTCTTCTGGTCCTCCGCGATGCGCGTCAGGAAGGCCTTGTCGAACTCAGGCCCCTGCTTCGCCTGGAGCTTGTTGTACTCCTCGTTCGACTTGTCGATGGCCTTGCCCAGCTTCTCGCCGGTGCCCTTCATCTTCTCCTGGTAGCCCTCCTGGACGCCGGAGCCGCCCATGCCCGTCTGGTCCTCGGAGGTGACGTTGCTGTCGCTGAGGGCACTGATCTGCATCTTCTTCTGCTCGGCCCAAGTGCGCAGCTGGCTCTGGCTGTTCTCGTGGTCCTCGCGCAGCTTGGTGGCGAACTCCTTCACCTGCGGATCCGTCGCCTGCTGCTCCGCGAGCCGCGCCAGCTTGATCTGCCGGTTGTTGAAGACGGCCAGCTTGCCCACGTACTGCACGCGCTTCGCGGCGGCCTCACCCACGGCCTTGCCCTGCTTCATCTCGTGCTTCTCCTGCTTGGACGATTCGTCCTGGGCGTGGGCGGAGAAGCCCATCAGCCCCGTCATGACCGCCGCCGTCACCGCCCGCGTCTTCCAGTTCGTCTTGCTCATGGTCCCTGCCTCCCCCGCCTTCGCGGATGCACGTTTGACGGGGGCAAGGTGTGGACGCGGAAGCCGGTTGCCAGGGCCGCCTGGCCGAGCGCCCTCCCCCCGGGTACGAGGCCCGGGGGAATGGAGCCGCGTCACTCCACGGGCAGCAGGCCGCGCGCCACCGCGCCGCGCCCCTGCGCCGTGGCCTGGGCCCAGCCGCGCAAGAGCGCCAGCACCTCCGAGGAGAAGCCAGGCGTGTCGACCAGCGTGACGGTGGTGGCCGTCCCGCCCGTCTGCGCCTGCTCGAAGCGCGCGGTGAGCCAGCAGGCCCCGGCGCCCACGCCCTCGGGCACCGTGCGCGACACCTCCAGCTCCAGCAGCGAGGACGGGGACAGCCACCCTTCCGCCCAGCGCAGCCGCCGCTCCAGGAGCGCGCTCAGGGATTCGCGCGCGGCCTTGGCCTGGAGCGCCAGGGGCTCACCGTCGCCGGAGGGCAGGTACACCTCGCGCAGGAAGGGCGGCTCGCGGGTCAGCGCGTGCGCCGTCGCGCGCAGCCACAGGCGGCAGTCGCGCAGCACGTCCGCCGTGGCCGCCACGAAGGGGGGCAGCGGGTGGCGCGTCGGGGAGCGGCGGCTGCCCTTGCGGTCCGGCTCCACCTCCACGAAGGGGGACACGCGCGCGCAGCCCTCCACCGTGCCGTCCACCTCCAGCCCCAGCCGCTCCAGCCGCGAGCCCCGGCCCAGGCCGCGCCACAGGTCCACGAAGGCCGCCGCCAGCGGCGCCGCGTTCGCGACCGAGTACGGCCGCCACTCCACGCGCTGACACACCACGCGCGCCGACGGCACCCGCGCCCCGGGAGGCCCCAGCCCCAGCGTCAGGTCCTCGCCGCCCACCGCCACGCGCGCGGCCAGCACGTGCCGCACGGGGCCTTCCAAGAGCCACACCCGCAGGGCGCCTCGCGGCACCGCGCCCTCCACGTAGCGCGCGCCCAAGAGCCACAGCTCGCCCTGGATGAGCACGTCCTCGCCCCGCGGCGCGTGCAGGTTCGGCCTGGAGTCCTGGCAGCCCAGCACCCAGGCCCCGCGGCCCTCCTGGACCCAGCGCACCCGAAGGCCCTCCGGCAACGCCTCCAACGCGCGCCGCGTGGCCTCCGCCTCGCTCAACCCTTCCGCCATTGGGCCCCTCAAACCAAACAGCGCTACGGTATTCTTACATAATAATTGTGATTCAAGCCGCGTGTCAGCACGTTTTTCGTGGTTTCCCGAGTGGGTAGCGGGCAACCCGGTAGGTCTGGGTGGGGGGACGGCGGGGAGAC
>NZ_RAWC01000078.1:0-35736 GCF_003611685.1 Corallococcus sp. CA049B
GCCCGTCGTCTGCGCGGAGAAGCCCCGCGCCTCCAGGGCCTGCTGCAGGTGGGTGGCGAGGGTGGCGTCGCTTTCGACGATCAGGATTCGCTTGGACATGAAGGGACGGCCATCCTGGGGGTGCGGCGCGCGGTGTTTCACCGCGAGAGACAGCAGCGGCGGCGCGCGAGAGTGAAGACGCCGTCGAGGCTATCGGCCATGTGTGGGACCGTCAATCTTCACACCGGGCGCAACGCCCGGTATTCAGTTGAGCAGCCGACCACCCGAGCCCCCGCTTTCCGAGGGCTTCAGGGCTGTAGCGAGACAGGCTGCACGCTCACCGCGGCCTTCACCTGCGCGGGGCGCACGAGCCCGTTCGAGCGGTGCTCCTGATCCCGCAGCATCTGCAGGATGGCGGCGTCATCCAGGTCCGTCACCAGCTCATAGGTGACGTCCTGATCACGCCACGTCACGACGTTGTACGCCTGGCTCGAGTCCACGGCGACGTTCTCCACCGTGGGGCCCTCGTCCTTGATCACCCGCTGCCCCGTCGCCGGATAGACGAACACGCCGATGTTGCGCTTGGGCTCGTTGCCGAGGCGGGGCTGCGTCTCGTAGCTGACGTAGACGACCTCCTGGCCGTTGAGCGTGGAGAAGCGCGCGCCCACGGGCCGCGCCTGCTGCAGGCGGGGCAGGGTGATGCGGTGCTCCACCTTGTCGTTGAACCACGCTTCGATCTGCTCCGGCGTGCCCGCGACGAACTCCAGGGGCCGCTGGCGCGTGTGGCGCTGCACGGCCTCCAGGATGGAGGCCTTCTGCGCCTTGCCGGACTGATACATCATCCAGCCGCCGCTCACCGTCACCACCACCAGGGCCATGGCCCCGGCGCGCAGCCACTGGCTCACCTGCGCGCGGCGGTGCTCGCGGTGCAGGCCGGACTGGATGCCCGCGCGCAGCGACGCCGGCGCGCGCGTGCCCTGGGCGGAGATGGAGTGCTTCGCCGCGCGGCGAAGCGTCTGACGAAGCTGCATCTCCTCGTCCACCCGCGCGACACACGCGGCGCAGCCTTCGAGATGCGACTCCACGTCGTGGCGTTCCTCGGGCTGGAATTCACCGTCGAGGTACGGATACAGCAACCGCTCGAGTTCCTGGCAGGTCATGGGCGCTCGATGAGGTGGGCGGAGGGAAGCAACGCCCCTCCAACCTCTTTCTAGCCTGCCTTCTTCCGGCGCCGGAACTCTTCCAGATCCGCGGGGGCGGCCTGCACCGGCTCACCGTCGTGCCGGAATACGCCCTGACCTTCCGCGTACTCGCGCAGCGTCTTCTGCAGGAGCTTGCGGCCGCGGAACAGGCGGCTCATCACGGTGCCCACGGGGCACTCCAGAATCTCCGCGATCTCCTTGTAGGAGAACTCCTGGAGGTCCGCGAGGATGACCACCAGCCGGAAGTCGATGGGCAGCGAGTCGATGGCGCGCAGCACGTCGTCCGACAGGAGCCGGTCGAAGAAGTACTGCTCCGGGTTGGCCGCGAAGTCCGTCGCGTCCCGGCTCACGAAGCGCTCATGCACCGCCTCGCGCTCCACGCCCTCCACCACCGTGCGCTCCTTCACCTTGCGGCGATAGCGGTTGATGAAGGTGTTCGTGAGGATCTTGAAGAGCCAGGCCTTGATGTTGGTCCCGCGCTCGAACTTGTCGAAGAAGCGGTAGGCCCGCATGCAGGTGTCCTGCACCAGGTCCTCGGCGTCGCGCTCGTTCTTGGTCAACCGGAGCGCCGCCGAATAGAGCGGGTCCAGGTGCGCCAGCGCCAGCTCTTCGAATTCCTGCTTCGTCCGGTTGGGTTGCCTGAAGTCCAGCATCATGCTCCCGCCTTCCAGGGGCCCGAAATGATTGGGGAATGCGTCGCCTGCCTAACGGTCAATCTATGCACCGGAACAGACGGGTCAACAACGCTTTCCCCTGCCGCGCCGCCCGCATGCCCGCTTCTGGAGTGCGGAGACGCCCGGCGGGATCATTTATTCCACAGGGTGGGAACCGGACGGGACACCCGTCCCAACGGCCACTCCAGGCAACCGGCCAGCACACGGCTGGCCGGCTGTGGAGCAGGCGACCGCTACGTCACTTCTTGCCGCCGAGGGCGTCCATCAGGGGCACATAGTCGTACCCCATGTCCTTGGCGACGGCCTCGTAGGTGATGTGGCCGTTGTAGGTGTTGATGGCGCGCTGGAGGGCGCGGTCGGACTTCACGGCCTCCACCAGGCCCAGGTCGGCGATCTTCCGCGAGTAGGGGCGGGTGGTGTTGGTGAGCGCGAAGGTGGACGTCTGGGGCACCGCGCCGGGCATGTTCGCCACGCAGTAGTGGACGACGTCGCTCACGGTGAAGGTGGGGTTGTCGTGCGTGGTGGGCTTGCAGGTCTCGATGCAGCCGCCCTGGTCCACCGCCACGTCGACGACGACGGAGCCGGGCTCCATCTCGCCGATGAGCTCACGCGACACCAGCTTCGGGGCCTTGCCGCCGGGGATGAGCACGCCGCCGATGACGAGGTCCGACTCGCGCACGGTGCGCGCGATGGACTCCGTGTCCGACGCCAGCGTCTGCGCGCGGCCGAGGAACACGTCGTCCAGGTAGGTGAGGCGCTCCAGGTTCACGTCCAGGATGGTCACTTCCGCGCCCATGCCGACGGCGACCTTGGCGGCGCACAGGCCCACCACGCCACCGCCGATGACGGCCACGCGGCCGCGGCGCACGCCGGGCACGCCGCCCAGCAGGATGCCCTTGCCGCCGTGGGCCTTCTCCAGGCACGCGGCGCCCACCTGGATGGCCATCTTGCCGGCCACCTCGGACATGGGCTTGAGCAGCGGGAGGCTGCCGTCGTCCAGCTGGAGCGTCTCGTAGGCGACCGCGGTCACCTTCTTCTTGATCAGCGTCTTGGTGAGCTCAGGGTCGACGCCGGCCAGGTGGAAGTACGTGTAGACGATCTGCCCGGGCTGCATGCGCTCGTACTCCGGCGCGATGGGCTCCTTCACCTTCACGATCATCTCCGCGCGCTTCCACACCTCATCCGCGCTGGTGATGATCTGCGCGCCGACGCGCTGGTACTCCGAATCCGGGATGCCGGAGCCGACGCCAGCGTTCGTCTCGACCAGCACCGTGTGCCCCACCATGGTGAGCGCGCGCACGCCCGCAGGCACCATGCCGACACGGTACTCGCGGGTTTTGATCTCCTTGGGAACTCCGACGATCACGACTGCCTCCGACGAATGGGGGACTGCCTGGAAAACGTGGCGGACCCATAGACCAGGGCATGAGCGCTTTCAAGGCGCGCTCCGGCGCGGAAACGGGCCGGCCGTGATGGGCCTCATTCATCCATCCGTATGACGCGAGGCGTTGGACGCAGGGCGGCCCACCCGTGTTAGTTAACGGCGCATGACGCACGCGCCGAAACTGCTCTTCGCGGACCCCAAGGGCCGGGTCATGGAGCATCCCTACCTCATCGCCACCCTGCGCAGCGGAGAGGAGCTGGTGCCCCCGCAGGACAAGCCCATCGCCCTGCCAGCGGCCGGGCGCCTGGTGCACCTGCCTGGCCGCCTGCCCGTGGGACTCAACCCGGACTCCGGTGAGCTGGAGCTGGTGCGCGAGATGAAGGTGGGGGGCAAGACCTTCGTGCCCAATGCCGTGGGCGCGCTGCTGCCCCCCGGCTACACGCGCACGTTCCTGCCCGGAGAGGTGAAGGGCAGCGGGCCGGTGCTGCCGCAGTGGGCGTACACGGCGGCGGCGTGGGGAGAGAAGGGGCCGCTCGCGTGGGCCATCCACACGGATCGGCGCTCGCACTGGGAGCCGGAGGCGTACTCCACGCCGGAGCTGAAGGGCCTGGTGTCCGCCCACATGGGGCGCTTCCCGGACAGCCGCGTGCTCAAGCAGCTGAAGACGTGCGCGCTCCTGTACCGGTGCTTCACGTCGCAGAACATCTTCTACGCGCGCGACGAGGGCGCCATCCCCGCGTCGGTGATGTGCAACGCGCGCTGCGTGGGCTGCATCTCGGATCAGCCCGCGGACGGCCCGCCGGCCTCGCACGAGCGCATGGATGACGGCCCCTCCGCGGAGGAGATGGCGGCCATCGGCCTGTACCACCTGGAGCACGCGCCGGGCCGCACCATGGTGAGCTTCGGCCAGGGCTGCGAGGGCGAGCCGCTCACGCGCTGGAAGTTCATCGCGGAGTCCATCCGCCTGATGCGCGCGAAGACGGACAGGGGCTCCATCAACATCAACACCAACGCCAGCCTCACGCACGGGCTCGAGGCCCTGCTGGACGCGGGGCTGGACGCCGTGCGCGTGTCGCTCAACGCCGCGTCCAAGGGGCTCTACGAGGCCTACTACAAGCCGGTGAAGTACGGCTGGGAGGACGTGGAGGCGTCCATCGCGCTGGCGCGCGAGCGGGGCGCGTACCTGGCGCTCAACCTGCTCCTGTTCCCCGGCGTCACCGACCGCGAGGGCGAGGTGCGGGCGCTGGAGGACCTGGTGCGCAAGTACCGCGTGGATCAGGTGCAGACGCGCTCCTTGTGCATTGATCCGCTCCAGTACCTGGAGGTCGCGCGCGGCGTGGGCGCGGGCGGCGAGCCGGTGGGAATCCGCACGCTGCTCCAGCGGCTGAAGGCGGCGCGGCCGGGGCTGATCATCGGCAACTTCGCGCGCGGCCTGGATGAACGGGAGAACGCCGCGGGCTCGCCAGGGGTTTGACCGTCCGGGAGGGAAGGGCTACGCAGGACGGCATGTCCGCTTCCTCCTTCCGTTCCGCGTTCCGCCTCGCCGTCTTCTGTCTCTCCTCCGGCGCCGTCCTCGGTGCGTGCAGCAAGGCGCCCGAGGAGCCGGAGTTCGACCACGGCCTGAAGAAGCCGCTCGTGCGCAAGCTGCGCGAGGAGCTGGCGGAGACGCCGTGCGACAAGGCGAAGGCGCAGCAGCTGGCGCAGCTGCTGTTGGACACCGGCGACATGAAGGGCCTCACCCGCGTGACGGACACGTTCGGTGAGAAGTGCGGCCCCAACATCGTCCTGCTCCAGCTGGCGTACACGGCCAACGCGCGCGCCGGGGAGAAGGAGCTGGCGCTGAAGGCGGCCACCGCGCTGGTGGCCGCGCAGCCGGACAACGCGAGCTACCACGTGTGGCGCGGCCTCTCGCTGGAGGCGCTGGGGCGCACCGAGGAGACCGCGGCGGAGCTGCAGAAGGCCTTCGACCTCCAGCCCGGCCAGCGTCCCATCCTCAACTCGCTGGTGAAGACCTACGACGCGCTGGGCAAGCCCTGCGAGGCGCTGGCCGCGTACCAGCGCTTCGTGGAGAACGCGAAGCCCTCCGAGGCGAAATCCGCGGAGGTGCAGGGGCAACTGCAGGAGCGGGCCGCCAAGACGAGCTGCCCGGCCCAGGAGACCGCGTCGCCCGACGCGTCCGTGACGCCCGAGGCGGCGGCGAAGCCCTGAGGCGCGCGGCGACTACTCGGCGCCAGGGGGCATCAGCTCCTTGGCGACGAGGTTGCCCATCACGGCGTCCTTGGGGATGTAGCCGTCGGCGCCGGCCTCGCGGCAGATGCGCTGGAGCTCCTCGACGTTCTCACCGGAGCACAGCAGCACCTTGATGCCCTTGAAGAGGCTGTTGCTCTTGATGAAGCGGCAGAACTGTTCGCCGTTCACGTTGGGCATGCGCACGTCCAGCAGCACCAGGTCCGGGCGCGTCTGCTTCTTCAGGATGATCTTCGTGGCCTTGTCCGCGGTGTCCGCGACGTGGACCTCGAAGCCCTTGGAGACCAGGTCCGCTTCGATGATCCGCGCCGTCATCTCACTGTCGTCCACGATGAGGATGCGCGGCTTGCGCCCCCCGGCGGCCATCGGGGCCTTGGGGAGTCCGCCGGAACCCGTGGCGGGTGCGGCCGGAGCCGGGGCGGGAGCAGGGGCGGCGGGTGCCGCGGCCGGGGCGGGGACGGGGATGTTCAGCGCCGGGGCGCCGATGAGGCCCATGACGCCCCCCAGCACGCCCTCCAGGCCTCCGCTCTTGAGGATGTAGCCGTCCGCGCCGGAGTTCTTCACCTTCGCTTCCAGCTCCTGCTCCGAGATGTCGGAGTAGAGGACGAGCTTGGACGTGACGCCCTTCACCGTGCGGAGGTACTCGACGACGTCGTCGCCGAACATCTCCGGCATGTTCACGTCCATGAGGATGAGCGCGAACGGGCCCTCGGTGAGCTTCTGGTTGAGCGTAGCCAGGTCCGGCGCGCCAATGGCCTCGTAGCCGGCGGCCGTCAGGGCCCGGACGGTGAGCTCCAGAAGCATCGGGCTGTCGTCAATGACCAGTACGCGGGACATCGTCCTCCTCAGGGGCTGCCAGCGCACAACCCTACACCTTTGGGTCACGATGGACCATCGAAACGGAGAGCAGGCGGCCGGTCCGGCATTGGACGAAGGACCCTTGACCCCCTTTCTCCCGGTCTTGGATACTTCGCTGCCTTGACCCCGACCTCCTCCCCCCTCCAACGCGCCTTGCGCATGGCGCCAGACCGTACGGTGGCCGCCCAGGCCCGGCCGGAGCAGGAATTCTTCTGCTTCCGCGTGGGCGAGCTGCGCTTCGGCGTCCCCAGTGAGAACGTGCTCGAGGTGCTGCGCGCCGGGCTGCTCACGCCGCTGCCGCGCACGCCGTCCTTCATCCTGGGCGTCACCGGCCACCGCGGCCAGGTGCATCCCGTGGTGGACCTCTTGCGCTTCCTCAGCAAGGGCGAGGCGCGCATCGGTCCGCGCACCCGCATCTTCGTGGGCGTCAGCGGCAACTACGTGTCCGGCGTGGTGGCGGACACCGTGCTCGGCCTGCGCCGCATCCCCGTGGCGGACATCCTGCCGCCGCCCCTGGGCGGTGATCAGGCCGCGGAGCACCTCCTGGGCGTGGTGCAGGGTTCAGGGCCGGCGGATGGCCTCAACCTGCTCAACTTCTCCAAGCTCCTGCAGACGGCCCGTCAGCGCGCGGTGGTGCGATGAGCGGCAACGTCCTGCTGGATGAGGAAGCCCCCGGACTAGACGCGGATCAGGACCGGGCCGTGGGAGAGGTGGACGTCCTCTTCTTCCAGATTGGTGATTCGGAGTACGGCACGGACGCGTCGTCCGTGCTGCGCATCGACCGGGCGCTCCCGGACGACCTGACCGTGCGCGAGCTGGGCCTGCCCCACAAGGGCCACCGCGCGCTCGTGTTCGACACCCCCGAGGGCGAGGGCCACCTGAAGGTGGACGCCGTCAACGGGGTACGCACCATCCCGCTCGCCGGGCTGCGCCGCATGCCGGCCGCCGCCGCGGCGGCTTCATATGCGGTGGGCGTCTGCCTCGACCTGGATGAAGGGGCGGGCCGTCCCGTGTTGCTCATTGATTTGGCGGAAACCTTGAAGACGCAAGGAAGGCACTGACACACATGTCCCTGGAGAGCCCCAACGAGAAGCCCGCGAAGTCTCGCGGCGCGAGGAAGTCCCCGGGCGCGAAGGCCGGCGCGGAGTCCGTCATCGCCAACACGGTGACGGATCCGTTCAAGCCCTTCACCGACACGTTGATGTCGGTGCTGGCCGGCAACCTGAACGCGCGCGTGCCGCAGGACCGCGTGCAGGCGGACACCACCGGCTTCGGCCACCTGCTCAACCAGGTGCTGGAGCAGTTCTCCTCCGCGGAGCACCGCAAGCAGGTGGCGGCGCAGGAGATCGATCAGGCGCTCGACTCGCTCATCATCCTGGTGCGTGAAGGCGACCTGTCGCGCTGGAACACGTCCACCGAGGACCCCCAGCTCGGGCCCCTGCTGGAGGGCTTCGGCAAGGTCATTGAGACGCTGCGCATCTTCGTGCGGGAGATCAACGAGGCCGCGCTGCGGCTGTCGTCCTCCGCCAATCAGGTGCTGGCGGCGTCCACGCAGCACGAGACGTCCTCCACCGAGCAGGCCGCGGCCATCCACGAGACGACCGCGACCATGGAGGAGCTGAAGCACGCCTCCGCGCAGATCGCGGAGAACGCGGGCAGCGTGGCGCGCGTGGCGGAGGAGACGCTGGGCGCGGCCCGCGCGGGCCGTGGCGCCATTGGCGAGTTCATCCAGGCCATGCAGCAGATCCGCAGCGACGGCGTCGCGGTGGCGGACTCCATCTCCAAGCTGTCCAAGCGCGTGGAGCGCATTGGCACGGTGGTGGAGGTGATCGACGAGATCGCGGACCGCTCCGACCTGCTCGCGCTCAACGCGGCGCTGGAAGGCAGCCGCGCGGGTGAGGCGGGCAAGGGCTTCTCCATCGTCGCGGCGGAGATGCGCCGCCTGGCGGAGAACGTCCTGGAGTCCACCAAGGAGATCAAGAACCTCATCACCGAGATCCGCGAGGCCACGCAGGCCGCCGCGGGCGCCGCGGACGCGTCCAAGCACGCCACGGAGTCCGGCGAGAAGTTGGGCGCGGTGGCGGCGCAGGCGGTGGAGGGCATCCTCGCCGGCGTGCAGGAGACGAGCGACGCGGCCCGGGTCATCAACCTGGCGACCCAGCAGCAGCGCACGGCCACCGAGCAGGTGGTGGCGTCCATGGCGGAGATCGAGGACGTGACCCGCCAGACGACGCAGGCGTCGAAGCAGGCCACCGGGGCGGCCGCCGAGCTCACCCAGCTCGCGGGCCGGCTCGCGGAGCTCATCAAGCGGTTCAAGGCCGACTAGGCGTTCTCCTGAGGGGAGAAATGGGTCGAGGGGCGCCACCAGCGCCCTGACGCCCGCGACCCATGGACACCGAGGCCCTCAAGAAATCCCTCCTGAAGAAGTTCCAGGAGGTCACGGCCGACCGACTCCAGAAGATCCAGCTGGGAGTCATCGACCTGGAGAAGGAGACCGCGGATCAGGCCGCGGACGACGTCGCGCGCGAACTGCACACGATGAAGGGCGAGGCCCGCATGTTGGGTCTGGCCGCCATCGGGCAGCTCGCGCACGCCGCCGAGGACGTCCTGCGCGCCGAGCGCGAAGGAAAGACGGCCACCGAGACGGCCACGGACGTCATGCTCCGTGCCTGCGACGTGCTGTCGGACCTCATCGAGGACCTGGACGCGGCCCACACCGGCACGTCCGTCACCGAGGAGATGGTCAAGGCGCTGTCGGAGGTGTCCGGCCACCCCGTGCCCGCCCTGGGCCCGGTGCGCAGGCCCGCCGCCTCCGCCGCGCAGCCTCCGCCGGCCGTGCAGGCTCCGGTGGCCCCACCTGTCGCCGCGCCCGTCGTGGCCCAGGCCCCGGTGGCCGCGCCCGTGCAGGCCCCGCCCCGCGTGGCGGAGCCCGTCGCCGTGGCCGCGCCGCATCCGCCGGCCGCGAAGGAGGAGGAGGCGCCCAGCGCCGCGAAGAGCAACTCCATCGCGGACCGCAGCATCCGCGTGAACGTGGAGGTGCTGGACTCGCTGGGCCTGCTCGCCGGCGACCTGCTGGTGGAGAGCGCGCGCGGCCGGCTCCGCAGCACGGAGACGGCGCAGCTCTTCGAGCGCTTCAGCCGCCTGGGCGACCGCTTCCTGCGCATCTCCGAGGACGTGGACGTCCCGGACACCATCCGCAAGGAGCTGGAGCGCGCGGAGGCGGACCTGCACATGCTGCGCGACGACGCGTTCCGCTTCGTGCGCCGCAACGGGGACGGCATCAACACGCTGCACGGCAACCTGGCCCAGCTGGCGGACCACGTGGCCGAGGCGCGCCTGGTGCCGCTGTCCACCGTGTTCGACGCGTTCCCTCGCGCGGTGCGCGACATCGCGAAGACGCAGAACAAGGAAGTGGACCTGGTCATCGAGAACGCCGACATCGGCGTGGACCGGTCCATGCTGGCCGACGTGCGTGACGCGCTGGTGCACCTGTTGCGCAACGCGGTGGACCACGGCCTGGAGTCGGCGGACTTCCGCCAGCAGATGGGCAAGCCCGCCCAGGGCCGCATCCGCATCCGCGTGCGCGTGGACGGCGACATGCTCCACATCGAGGTGGAGGACGACGGCCGCGGCATGGACACCGAGCGGCTCAAGCAGGTGGCCATCAACAAGCGCCTGCTGTCGCCGGTGCAGGCCGCCGCGCTGTCGGAGCGCGAGGCCATCGAGCTCATCTTCCGCCCCGGCTTCTCCACGCGCGAACAGGTCAGCGAGCTGTCCGGCCGAGGCGTGGGCATGGACGTGGTGAAGCGCAAGGTGGAGACGCTGGGCGGCTCCGTGGGCGTGCAGAGCCGCCAGGGCCGCGGCACCACCATCACGCTGCGCCTGCCTCAGTCGCTGGCCCTCATGAAGGTGCTGCTGGTGCGCCTGGGCGACGACGTCTACGGCATGCCCGCCGCGGACGTGGTGGCCGTCATGCGCATCAAGCCGGATGACCGCATGGAGGTCTTCGGCACGCTGGCGGTGCGGCACCGGGGCAAGCCCACGGCGCTCGTGGCGCTGGGGCCGCTGTTGGGCCTCAACGGCGGCAACCGCTTCGACAAGCCCCCCGCGGTGGTGGTGCGCCACGGCGACGACTACGCCGCGCTGGTGGTGGACGGCTTCGTGGACGAGCGCGAGGTGGCGGTGAAGCCCTGTGGAGGAGAGTTCCTCAAGGGCGCGCCGTTCATCGCGGGCACGGCGGCGCTGGAGGACGGGCGCATCGCGGTGCTGCTGCACGTGCCGGACATCATGACGGAGGTGCGCCGCATGGCCCGCCCCGTCACCCAGGCGCCCGCCAGCCGCCGGCTGCGCGTGCTGCTGGTGGACGACTCGCCCATCGCGCGTGCGACGGAGGGCGCGCTCGTCAAGGCGCTGGGCCACTCCGTGGAGGAGGCCCAGGACGGCGAGGAGGCGTACGTGAAGGTGCAGTCGAACACGTACGACCTCATCCTCACCGACGTGCAGATGCCGAAGCTGGACGGCTTCTCCCTCACGCGGCGGCTGAAGGGCACGCCCGCCGTGGCGCGCATCCCGGTCATCATCCTGTCGTCGCTCGCGTCGCCGGAGGACAAGCGGCGCGGCCTGGATGCGGGCGCGGATGCGTACCTGGTGAAGGGCGAGCTGGGGGTGGAGATCCTGGCGCAGTCCATCGATCGGCTGACCTGAGGAGCCTCTCGTGGGCGGCGGCACGGCGGTGATGGGACTGGCGTTCCGGGTACTCCTGGTGGGGCGGGGCCTGCGCGGGCTGGTGCGCGGGCTCTTCGAGGGAGAGTCCCTGGTCGCCGTGGGCCCGCCAGAGGCGGACTTCGTGGGCGCGGAGGCGGTGGTGCGCCGCCACTTCCCGGACGTGCTGCTGGTGGACCTGGTGTCCTCGGAGGCGCTGAGCGCCATCGAGCGCATCATGGCCCAGCGCCCCACGCCCATCCTCGCGCTGCACCCGGGCGTGCTCACCGGCCAGCAGGCGTTCCAGGCGCTGGCCCTGGGCGCGCTGGACGTGATGGACCGGCCCATGACTCCGGGGCCGGACTTCTGGCACGCGGTGAACCGCAAGCTGGTGATGCTGGCCCAGGTGAAGGGGGTGCGCTCGCCGCCTTCCTCGTCCAAGGCCCGGCAGCCGGTGCAGGAGGGGCCCACCGCGCCGTTCCCCCTGGTGGCGCTGGCTGCCTCGCTGGGCGGGCCCAAGGCCGTCGCGACGGTGCTGCGGATGATTCCGCGGGGCTTCCCCGCGCCCATCGCCTACTGTCAACACATCAGCCAGGGCTTCACGGAAGGCCTGGCGCACTGGCTGTCCACGGAGACGGCGCTGCGCGTCGTCGAGGCGACGCATGACGCGTGGATGGAGCCGGGCACGGTGTACATCGCCCCTTCGGGAGGACATCTGCTGGTGAAGCCGGACGGCCGTCTGGAACTGGATACAGGACCTGCCCTGCGGGGCTTCCGCCCCTCGTGTGACATGCTGCTCACTTCGGCCGGGGAGTCTTTCGGCAAGAGGTGCATTGGCGTCATCCTGACGGGCATGGGCCGGGACGGCGCCAGGGGGTTGAAGGAGATTCGCGAGCGGGGCGGGCGCACCATCGCGCAGGACGAGGCCACGTGCGTCGTCTACGGCATGCCTCGCGAGGCCGTGCTCCTGGGCGCGGCGCAGCAGGTGCTGCCGCTGGGCACCATCGCGCCGACGCTCGTGCAGTGGGTGGACGCGTGCTGAACGTGGGCAACAAGGTGCTCCAGCAGCTGTCCGCGCTCCTCCTGGAACGCGCGGGGCTGAAGATCACCCTGGATGGCTACCACAGCCTGCGGCTCGCCCTGTCCACGCGAATGCCCGTGCTGGGGCTGAGCGACCCGGAGAGGTACCTGCAGAAGCTGACGAGCGCGAGCGGTGAGGAGGAGCTGCGCGCGCTCCTGCCGCTGGTGACGGTGGGGCACACGGAGTTCTTCCGCGACGCGAAGCAGTTCCGCGCGCTGGAGCAGAGCGTGCTGCCGGAGCTGCTCGCGCGGGCCCGGCGCGAGATGCGCAAGGTGTCCATCTGGTCCGCGGGCTGCGCCACGGGCGAGGAGCCCTACAGCCTGGCGCTGGTGATGGCGGAGCTGGGCGCGCTCGCGGTGGAGGTGGACCTGTGGGCCACCGACCTGAACCTGGCCGCGGTGGAGGCCGCGCGGCAGGGGCGCTTCACCACGCGTCGCGCGATGGCCATCGGGCCGGAGCGGCTCAAGCGCTTCTTCCGGCCCGTGGAGGACGGCTACGAGGCGTCTCCCATCCTGCGTGAGTACATCCGCTTCGATGGCCAGAACCTGGCCGCGCCGGTGTTCGACAAGGTGGCGCCCGCGTCGTTGGATCTCATCCTCTGCCGCAACGTCATCATCTACTTCGACCTGCCCACCATCCGCGGGCTGATGGACCGCTTCCTCGCGGCGCTGCGTCCGGGCGGGCTGCTCTTCCTGGGGTACTCGGAGAGCCTGTTCAAGGTCTATGACCGCTTCGAGATGATCGAAGTGGACGGCGCGTTCGTGTACCGGCGCCCCCTGGGCGAGCGCCCCCGTCCGCCGCCGCCGCTGACGCCCCTGGCGACGGAGCCCCGGCCGGGCAGCCCGGAGTCCTTCGCGGTGGAGCTGCGCCAGCGGATGCAGACCCACGCGGAGACCGCGTCCCGGCTGCGCACGGCGGGCCTGACCGACGCGGCGGGCGCCAAGGCTCCGGATGCGCCCGTGCGCAGGCCCACCCTGGAGATACCCGCGTTGGGCGCGCTGGGACGCCGCACCGGGGAGTTCCCCGCCATCAAGCTGGAGCCGTCCCGCCCCGTGGAGCCTCCGCGCCGGACCGCGACGACGGGTTCCTTCGCGGCGGTGCGCGTGGATCCGCCCGCGTCCCGGCCCCTGGCGGAAGCGCCGCCCGCGCGCCCCAGCGGTTCGTGGCCGCAGCTGCTGCCGCCCGCGGAGCGCTTGAACATGGCCGTGCGGAAGATGGGGCAGGGTGACTTCCCCGCCGCCATCGACGGCGTGAAGCGCCTGCTGGTGGATGAGCCCTCCGACCTGGACGCGCTCCTGACGCTGGGCAACCTGTACTCGCTCACCGGCCGCATCGACGAGG
Source organism: Corallococcus sp. CA049B (assembly GCF_003611685.1). Classification (NCBI taxonomy): domain Bacteria; kingdom Pseudomonadati; phylum Myxococcota; class Myxococcia; order Myxococcales; family Myxococcaceae; genus Corallococcus; species Corallococcus sp. CA049B. The sequence continues at coordinate 13,468 of NZ_RAWC01000078.1, forward strand.
CGCGCGACACCTTCGGTCAGGCGCTCCAGCGCGAGCCGCTGTGCGTGGAGGCGCGAGTCTTTGGCGGGGTGGCGGCGATGCAGGCGGGGAGCCTGACCGAGGCGCGCTCCGAGCTCTCCAAGGCCCTGTTCCTGGAGCCCACGCTGGCCATTGGCCACTACCTGCTGGCCCAGGTGCAGGAGCGCACGCAGGACTTCGAGGCGGCCCGGCGCAGCTACCGCAACGCCGTCGCGCAGCTGAAGTACCCGCAGCGCCCGTTGGCGGGGCACTACCCGGAGATGCTCGACTCCGCGGAGGCCATCTCCCGCGCGGCCCGCTATGCGCTGGCCGCGCTGGAGGAGCAGCCGGGCTGAAGGAGCAGCACAGCCCGGCGCACGGCGGACGGCCTCAGTCCAGGTTGCCCTTCACCTGATCCAGGCTCTTGGACGGATCCAGCACCGCGCCGAACTTCTTCTGGATGTACGTCTTGGCCTGGCTGCGCAGCAGCATCCCGGGGTCGGTGCCCTCGCCGGAGATGGCCTTGTCCGTGATGACGAAGCTGGCGTCCAGGTTGATGCCCATCACCTTGCCGACGAGCTTCGCGCCCTCTTCGCCCTGCCAGTCGGACTTCACGCCGTACTTGGAGCCCCAGTACTGAAGGAGCTGCTCGACGCGCTTCTTGACCTCATCCTTGGGAAGGTTGTGGGGGACCTCGAACTTCATCGTGCCCATGGCTGACTCCTGATTCATTCCGCGAAAGCGGGTGCGTCCGTCCGGTTTAGTGACCCCGGGCCGGAAAGTGAACCGCTGTCTTCAGGGGTGTGTCCACCGGCTGCCTACCGGGCGCCCCAGCGCTCCAGGTACGGGTCCAGGTCGAACTTCTCCGCGGTGCGCAGCGAGCTCATGGGCCGGACCTTCCCAATCACCGGGCGCTCCTGGAAGGGCCGGTCGTGCAGTCCCAGGACCCACATGAAGTTGGAGACGCTCGCCGGGTCGCGCCCGTCCACCGCGTAGGTGTCGTTGAGCCGCGCGATGCGGGCCAGCGCCTCCTCCGGTGTGGGGCTCCACTCCAATATCTTCTTCCCCCAGAGCATGCGCAGGTAGTTGTGGATCCGCCCGCGCTCCCTCAGCTCGCGTTGGGACGCGTTCCAGAGCGGGTCCTGCGTGCGGCCCTGAGCCAGCTCCTCGAAGGAGTAGAGATGCGGGCGCGGATCCTTCCGGTGGCGCGACAGCGTCTCGCGCGCCCAGGGGGGCAGGGAGTCCGTGCTCAGCTGCTTCGGGCCGGGCGTGTGGAAGCAGTAGTTGAAGCCCAGCTCGCGGCGCACGAGCAGCTCCTCCACGAAGGACTGCACGGCGGGGTGGTCCTTGCCCTTCGCCGCGATGGCCGCGCGCGCCGCCTCGCCGGGGAAGAGGTTGCCCCAGTGGAACCAGGGCGACAGGTTGGACTGCTGGCCCAGGCCCGGATCATTCCGGCCGGTGTCGTAGCCCTCCAGCCGCTCGTTCAGGAACGCGTCCAGGGCCTTGAGGCCCGCCTTGCGTCCGCCGCGTTCGGAGAGGGGCTTCACGGAGTGATCCAGCGCGAACGTGTCCAGCGCGGCGCGGGCCTTCACGGCGTCGGACAGCTCGAAGTCCGGCTGGAGCTTCGCGCCCGACACGCGGGGCTTTCGCCTGGGCAGCGTGCGCTCCAGGTACTCCGGCCACAGCTTGCGCAGCTTGGGGCGCAGCGCGTACGCGCCCACCTGGGCGGCGGGGATGCGCTGCATGGGCACCACGCAGGAGGCGTCCACGGCGATGAGCGGCACCCGCAGCGCCTTCGCCGCGCCGCGCAGGTGGCCCGGGATGATGTACGTGGGGAACAGGTCCGACACGACGGCCGCCGCGCGCCGGCCCAGGCTCGCGAGCCGCGGCTTGTGCTCCTTCTTCGTGCGCGGCAGCTCCAGCCAGTACGGCAGGCCACGCGCGGCGCAGCCCTTCGCCATGTCCGCCATGCCCTCCAGGGCCCACGCGTGGAGCCGCTCCGACGCGTAGGGGTAGTCCGGGCGGAGGGCCTGGTACACGACGACGGGCAGGCCCAGGTGGTTGCCCAGCGCGATGGCGGCGTCCAGCGCGTGGTTCTCCTCCCACCGATGGTTCACCATGCACCAGTAGAGGACGAAGTCGCGTTGACCAGGAGGAAAGGGGGCCTCGTTCACCGCCTGCACGCGGGCGGAGTCGACGCCGAGTTCGGACCACGAGATGCCTTCGGGCATGGGCGCGCGAGAATCTTCGACACGCGGCGGAAAACCAACACGCGCGCACCGGTTGTGGTTTTCTGCCGGACGGCCGGACCCAAGGAGCCCCTCGCGTGTCACACCGTCGAACCTGGAACCTCCCTGTCACCGTCCTCGCGATCGCGCTGATGTTGCCGGGCCTCGCGCTCGCGCAGGCGGGTGGCACGGGCGTCTATCCCGCGCCGCAGCCGCCGCCTCCGCCCGCGCCGGGCATGTACCCGGCGCCGTCCTCGCAGGCCGAGCCCCAGGCGGAAGAACCCCGGCCCGTGACGCCCTCCAGCGACGCCGAGGGGCAGTCGTATCCGCCGCCCACGCAGGCCTCGCCCCAGACGAACCCGGAGGAAGCGCCTCCCCGCGCGAGCGACGCGCCCCTCGCGCCGCCGGATCCGGACCGCCTGCGCACCGAGCCGCAGGCCCCGTTGACGGAAGGCACGCGGGAGGTGCGTCCGGAGTCCATCCGCGACGAGACCGCGACGGCCGCCTCGCGGCTCCGCCCGCCGCCGGAGGACAACGGCGTGTTCCTGGACGGCCAGCGCCGCCGGGGGCCGTTCCTGTCCGGTCCCGGCAGCACGCGCTTCGTGCTGCACCACACGGCCCTGGGCGCGCTGGGCGGCTTCTTCACGCAGGCGTTCAACAAGGAGTTCAACTTCGACCGCAGCTCGCGCGAGTCCATGCTCGCGGGCACCCTCATCGGCGCGGGCCTGGGCTTCGGCGCCTCCGCGTGGTGGCAGTTCAACAACTGGGTGGACACGCCCATGGCGAACTTCACCATCCTCAACTCGGGCATTGGCGGCATGTTCCTCGCGGGCTTCATGGACCTCATCACCCAGGACCCGGGCGTGCTCACCTGGTCCGCGTTCCTGGGCGCGGAGCTGGGCGCGTGGCTGACGGCGGGCATCGGCGGCGGGCAGCTGCCGCTCTCGGACGGCCTGCTGGTGGCGTCCGGCGCGGGCTGGGCGGCGGCGTACAGCGCGCTGTTCCTCGCCATCGTGCACTTCTCCGGCACGTCCATCTCCGGCAAGACGTGGAAGGACATGCTGCTCATCTCCCCGGGAGTGGGCGCGGGTGTGCTGGCCCTGGCGACCATGCGCTACAACCCCACGGCGTCGCAGATCCTCCGCGCGGACCTCTTCGGCGGCGGCGTGGGCGCGGCGGTGCTGCTCATCTCCGGCCTGGTGCTGGGCGGCTTCAACCAGTCCACCCCCTACGTGCTGTCCTTCCTGGGGTCCGCGGGCGCCATCACCACCGTGAGCCTGCTGTGGGAGGAGAGCGTGGACCGGTCCGCCCTGCGCAGCGCCAAGGACCGGCCCTACAAGAACGTCTGGTGGTAGACGGCCTGGCGGACGGGCGAGCAGGCGTCCTGGCGCGGGGGAAGGGGCGGCATCACCTTTCCCCGGTATGGCGCGCGTCCTCCCGTTCTCGGCCCTCCTGACGTCGCTGGACTCCTCGCTGGAGCCCGGAGACGGTCCTCCTCGCGGAAACGCAGCCCCGCTGCCCACGCACGTGCGGCCCCTGCTGGAGGCCGCGAACCCGAGCGCCGAGCTGCGCCGGCTGCGGGACTCGGGCGGGCTGCTGAAGGACGCGCGTCCCGCCCTCTACGTCGTGGAGCTGCACGGCCCCGCGGGCCGCTTCTCCGGTCCTCCGGTGCGCTACCTCTTGTGCGCGCTGACGCCGGACGCGGTGCCGTCGCTGGAGCAGGACCCGTACCGGCCTCGCGCGTGGGAGGTGGAGCCCGCCGTCACGCTGGTGGCGGATGACCACGGCGCCCTCCGGGCCCTGCTGGCGGAAGCAGCCGAGCGTGGCATCTCCGTCTGGAAGGGCCAGTACGACGGCCGCCCGGTGTCGCTCCTGCGCATCGAACCGTCCCCGGTCTCCAAGCGCCTGCAGGCGGTGCTGGACGAGGCCCCCATGCGGCCCCTGGCGGCCCTGAGCGAGCAGGGCCAGACGCTGGCCGCGGTGGTGCCGCTGTCCGAGCCGGGCCTGGAGCTGTGCCCCATCCACCGTGCCCTGAAGGGCGTGGAGACGTTCAAGGAAGACACCTTCCTCACCCTGGTGGCCGCGTACGCGCGCGTGACGGAGTTGGACGCGCCCCTCACCACGCCGCAGGGGCTCGCCGCCGCGCGCGAGCGGCTGGCCACGCTGGTGCCCGGACAGCACGCGGTGCTGCTGGTGCTGCCGGGAGGCCGGGGCCGCATCCTGCGCTTCCGCCAGGGGTTGGATCTGGCGCACCTGAAGGGCGCGCCTCGCAACCCCACGCTGCGCAGCCTGGACCTGGCGCTGCTCAACGCGCTGGTGCTGCGCACGGTGCTGGGCATCCAGGAGCCGGAGGCGTCCGGACATCCTCAAGTCTTCCCGGTGCACGGCCTGGAGGCGCTGGTGGCGGGGGTGGAGTCCGGCACGTTCCAGGCAGGCTTCGCGCTCAACCCTCCGCCGGTGTGGGAGGTGAGGGCGGTGATGGAGGCCCAGGCCACGCTGCCTCCGCGCACCCTGCGCGTGGAGCCGCGCGTGCCCGCGGGGTTGCTCTTCCTGGATCCCGAAGCCTGACGGCCCCTGAGTGCGTGCGCTGACCGGCACCGCGCAGGACTGGCCCCATCGGGTGCGGCTGCGGTTGGAGCCCGGCCCGGGGGAGACGCTCGACGCCATCTGCGGCGGCGAGGTGCAGGTGCTCCAGCGACGGCTGGGCTACCGCTTCACGTTGGACCCCGTGCTGCTGGCGCACTTCGCGGTGTTCGAGGCGGGGGCGCACCGGGGACGGCTGCTCGACCTGGGCACCGGGTGCGGCATCATCCCGCTGGTGCTGGCCCGCCGGCTGGGACGCACGGACATCACCGCGCTGGAGCTGCAGCCGGGCCTCTTCTCCCTGGCCGAGCGCAACGTGTACCTGAACCGCTGCGAGGGCGCGGTGACGCTGGTGCAGGGCGACCTGCGGCGCGTGGCGGAGACGTTCCCCGCGAGCAGCTTTGGCCACGTGCTGTGCAACCCGCCGTACCGCGCGCGCACCGCGGGCCAGAGCAACCTGTCGCTGGAGAAGGCGCTCGCGCGGCATGAGCTTGCCTGCGAGCTGCCGGACGTAGTGCGCGCGGCGGCCTATCTGCTCGTGCCCCGGGGCGCGCTGTGCATGGTGTACCCGGCGTCGCGCTTCAGCGAGCTGGTGTCGGTGCTGCGCACGCTGCAACTGGAGCCGCGCACGGTGCGCATGGTGCATCCGCGCGCGGACCGGCCCGCGAAGCTGGTGCTGCTCCACGCGGTGAAGGGCGGACGGGCGGACCTCACCGTGTTGCCGCCGCTCGTGGTCCACGCGGACGAGGACGCGGCCTTCACGGATGAAGTCAGCGCCATGGTGGGCTGACACACCCAGGCGGTTTTCGTAGCACCCCGGGTGCGGCGGGGCAGGGTAGACTCCCCGGCTTCGGGGCCGGGACCGGCCGCCCCGTCTCGTGAAGGCAGGGTGTGATGCGCGTGGACTTCCGCCGCGCCGTGCAATGGCGACTCCTGTCGCCGGTCCTGGGCTGCTGGGTCGTGGCGGTGTTGCTGCTGGGCTCCAGCGCGCAGGCCCAGACACAGGCGGAACGGCTCTACCTGAGCTACGGCCTCTCCGGCGGAGGCTCGCTGGACGCGGGAGGTGCCCGCATCAAGGAGCGGCGGACCCTGGAGCTGCGCGTGCCGCTGCCGCCGCTCGTATTGGGGCGCACGTACCTGTTGCCGTCGGTGGGCTACGAGACGCGGTGGATGGGCGCGGACGTGCCCGCCGTGGGCGATGACGCGGTGGATCGTCAGTTCCACCGCATCCAGCTGGGGCTCACGCTCATCCGGCCCGTGGCGCCGCGTTGGCTGGTCGTCACGGGCGTGATGGCCAGCACCCGCACGGACTTCAACTCCTCCTTCGACCTGGCGCTGGACACATCGTGGGTGGCGTTCGCGATGGTCAACCACCAGTTCGAGGACACGCCGGGGCTCGGGGTGACCTTCGGAGTGGTCGTGCTGTGGCCGTTCGACATGCTGCCGGTGATTCCCATGCTGAGCCTGACCTACAACCGGGGCCCGTACGTGTTGGAGGTGGGCCTGCCCCGGCTCACGCTGCTGCGCAAGCTGGGCGACACGGTGGAGCTGGGGCTGGTGGGAGCGCTGGACCTGCAGGTGCTCCGCACCCGCTTCGACCCGGAGCTCCGGGCGCTGAACGCCAGCTACCTGCGCGAGACGCAGGTCCGCGTGGGCCCCACCGTGAACGTCCACCTGGGCCGCGACCTGTGGCTGAGCTCGTCCGTGGGCCTGTCGTTGATCAACGACTACGCGCTGCTGGACCGCGAGCGCGAAAGCCTCAACGTGCGCGGGCTGGACATGGGGCCCGCGCTGTATGGCCGCGTCGTCCTGGGCTGGCGCCCGCAGCGGCCCCAGGCGAAGGCGAAGCGCCCGCGCCCGGCGCCCTGAGCCTCGCGTAGCGGGGTGGACGCACCGTCTCCGCGTTGGACTTGCGTCCCGAGGCGTGGACGCAGGCCCCTTGCTGGCCACGGATGGTGATACGTCCAGCCTTGAGCTGGCATGGACCTTGATATCAGCCAGCTCGGGACCGTCGCGCGAGAACTCACCCGCGGTTCGGTCTCTTTCCCCATGAAGGACTCCCCATGAAGCGTGCTGCACCCTTTGTCCTGACCGCGAGCCTCGCGGTGACCCCGGCCGCCTTCGCGACCGACCCCTTCCAGACGTCGTCGCGGACTTCCCTCACGCTTCCAGCCAACCAGTTCTGGAACATCTACGGCCTGGGCTGGCACCTGACCGGGACTACGATCAACCCAGGCAACATGAGCAATGATTCCTATGGCGATAACAGCCCATGGAACGAATGGGACGCGCTCAAGTTCGCCTGGACCAATGACTACGGCGCCCGAACCAGGGTGAGAGGGTTTCTTGAAGAGACGAAAGTCAACGGGGTGTATCTTCCAGGCCCCAGCACGCCGGTGGATCAGCCGACAGGGTTCGTCTGGTCGTGGAAACTGAATGAGCGCTGGCCGGACGATTGTCTGGATTTTGATCCAGATAAGCCACTTCCTGAGCGTTGCTGGGACATCCATGCATGCACGCGCTCCTTCCACTTCGATCAGGTGCCGGCGTACATCAATGGCATCCACCTCATGTACCTGTGGACGCGGGACGCGGACTTCCTGAATCTGATGCTGCCCCGCGCGGAGGTCGTCATGGACTCCTACCTGCTGGGAACCATGCAGGGCGCCTCCGGCCTGCTGGTGATGCCGGGGACCGACAACGATGGCACCGCGAACGGGCGCCCCAGCACGTACATGGATCAGGTCCGCTCGGGCCACGAGGATGGCTGGGTGAATGCGTCCTTCTACTCGGCACTCCGGGCCATGGAGGACCTGGAGACCGCGGCGGGCAACACCGTCAAGGCCCTGGCCTATCACAACCGCGCCAACGCCTTTCCGGCGCAGTACCGCGCGGGCCTCTGGACGGGGACCCGGTACGCCGGCTGGCGTGACGTGAACGGGGACCTCCACGACGCGGGTTTCACCTACGTCAACCTGCCGGCCTTGGTGCGCGGGCTCCCATCACCCGCGGACGCCGACCGGGTCCTCGAATGGCTGGATTCCCCCGCCGCGCCGACCCAGGGGGGCGCAACCTTCAACAACACGTCCGTGTACCAGCACGTCTCCTCTCCGCGGGCCAACACGTTGCCGCTCACGAGCGACGAGTGGGATCCCTGGTCGAACCCCGACCAGTCGACGAGCCCCAGTGGAGGGCTGCCCCTGATCTACGGCTCGCATTTCCAGAACGGTGGCACGTTCTTGTGGCTGTCGTACTACGACATCATGGCGCGGCTGCGTTACCGCCACGCGGACGATGCGATGCCCCGGTTCCAGCAGATGCTGACCCGGATGACGCGGGACTCGCGCCGTCTCGCCTTCGACGTTCCGACCATGCCCTGGCATGTCGCGGGCAGTTTCCGCGACATGAACGATTTCAATGAGTACAAGAATGAGATTGGCACCAGCGGTGAGTTTTCAGAGTCTGGGTTGAGCGTCCTGCCACTGCTCTATGGCTTCATGGGCGTGAGCGCGGACCTGCAGGGCCTGCACGTGAAGCCGGAAATGCCCACGGCGCTGCTTCACGCCTCGGTGGCTGACGTGGACTACCGGGGCACGCTCCGGAGCATCCAGGTGATCCGGGGCGAGGCGGTCGCGCAGCAGGACCGTGAAGACTCCTCCCTGGACGTCGCGACCGAAGTCGGCACCGCCGTGCTGACCCAGTCGTTCTTCCCGATGGCTGCCTTCAATGAAGTAGGCGTGCGCGTGGGCAGCTACGATGTGGACAGTGGCGTGGAGTTCGACCTGTCGCTGGAGTCCTCCAGCGACAACGGTTTGATCTGGGCGCCCATCGTGACGCGCCGTCTGTCCGGGGTTCATAACAACGCGTGGGTGTATATGGCCGTGCCGCCGCAGCCCGCGAACAACTGGCGCTACCGCTTGACGATGCGGGCCCCCTCCAGCCGACTGGCGTGGTGGCGTGACCCGAACTCCACCGTGTTTGGCACTGCCATCCAGGGGGGCACGCTGCTGGCCGGGGACTTCAACTTCCGCGCCGTGCAGGCCCCGCAGACCGTGCTGCTCAGCCAGACGGGGGTGAGCGTACCGGACGCGCTGAACGGCACGCTGGGACAGGTCTTCGACGCCGCCCAGCCCTTCGACCGGGCCACGCTGCGCATCGGCACCTACGTCACCAGCACGTCGGGCTTCACCGCGAAGCTCTTCCGCGACAACGGCGAGGGCTGGAAGCTGATGGCGAAGCAGACCTTCAAGAACGTGGTGGACAACTCGGACGTTCCGATGAACTTCGCGTCCATGAAGCCCGGCCGCTACTACCTGGAGATCAGCGACGAGGTGGGCTCCATCGCGTGGTACCGCGACAGCGCGAGCAACCTGGGGCCCACGTTCTGGTCGGCCCAGAATGGCATCCCGCAGCCGGGCAACCGCACCTTCCAGCTCTTCCGTGGCCAGTACACCGTCAACGTGCCGGAGCGGGGTGTGAGCACCACGGTGCTCGCCGGTGACCGCTACACGATGAGCAACTGAAGCACCGCTTGCCCCGGGGAGCGGGACGTCGCCGCTCCCCGGTCCGCTGTCACGGGGTGGAGGAGCCGCGCTGCTCGGCGGCCTGGCGCTCCTGGCGGCACCAGGCGAGCTGCTCCTGGAGGGTGGCCAGCGGCACGGCCAGCTCCAGCTTGAAGGACGAGCCGTCCGGCCGGACCTTCGCGAAGTCCAGCAACTGGGCCAGGTCGTCCTTGCCGTCCGCCTGCGCCTTCATGCGCGCCATGGACAGCGCGCCGCCCAGGGACTTGCCCAGGTCCGTCATCTTGTCCGCTTCCAGGCCCGTCACGTTGGCCACCATGGCCACGTCGCCGCTGGTGTCCAGGTGCAGCTCCACGTTCTGGGCCACGTCCGTCAGCCGTTGCGCCAGCTCCGCCTGATCCGGGCCCAGCAGCTTCGCCAGGGTCTCCACCGCCAGCACGCCGTACATCTCGCCGTAGGTGCTGTTCTCATCCAAGAGCGGCGGCCCTTCCTCCTGGCCGCGCCCGTCCATCCGGTCCAACACCGTCTTCACGGAGTCCGGCGACTTGCCGAACACCAGCATCTGGTTGTTCCAGGTGCCCACCGAGGTGTCCATGCGCCCGCGCCGCGTGCCTCCGTCCGGCAGGGCGAAGGTCGTGTCCCCCGGCTCGTACACGCGCGCGCCCGCGCCGTAGTCAGAGGACACGCGCTCTCCCAGCAGCTCCTGGTACTTCGCCTTGCTGAAGTCGCCGGAGAGGATGACGCCCTCGTCGGTGACGACCAGCCGGTCCAGGTCCTGGAGCGGATCCACGCCGCTCATCGCCTTGAACTGCTCCAGGTTCTTGCCGCCGTCGCGCAAGAGGCAGTCCATGAGCAGCTCGCCCACGGGCGAGTAGCGGAGCGCGTTCGCCTCGATGACCACCGCCGTGCGGCCCGGGCCGCGGGGCAGCGCCGCGAGCAGCGGATCCCTCGGCTTCACCGGCGCGGCCACGCCCGCGTCCACCACGGCGGGCATCACCCACGTGCGCCGCTTCTCCGCGCGCTCCAGGTCCGGGCCCCGCATGCGCCGGGGGAACTCCACGTCCGGAGCTTCCCCGGCCGGCTTGTCGCCCTGGCCCGTGAACATCAGGACCGCGCCCCCGGCGAACAACAGCAGCGCCCCCACCAGCCACACCCTCCTGCGTCCGCGCGAATCCATGGTTCAGCAGTCCTTTCCCTCGAAGTGCCAGAAGCCCACGGAGAGGGCCCCCAACCCGAACACCAGCACGCCGCCCAGCAGCATGCCCAGCGAACCCTTCTCCAGTGGCGTGGAGCTGGCCAGGTCCGCCGCGCGCGACGCCAGCGCGGACAGCCGGGGCAGCACCAGCGTCACCGCGTCGAACGCCGTGCGGCCGAAGCCCGACTCCAGGTAGCGCGACACGTCCGCGCGGAAGCCCGCCAGGATGCCGCCCACCAGCAGCACGAAGCCCGCAGCCGAGCACAGCGCCGCGCTCCTCACCAGCGTCGCCGTGGTGAGCATCACCGCGTACACCGCCGCGAACCCCACGCACGCCAGCCCCCCGGCGATGAGAGGCCCCACCGTCCAGTACCCCGTCTTCACCCCGAAGATGAGCGTCAGCCCGCCCGCGGCGTACACCGTGCCGCCCAGGGCCAGCGTCATCACCCCCACGAACGTGCCGGCCAAGAGGTGCCAGCGCTGCAAGGGCAGGGCGAGCAGGTGCTCGATGCGGCCGGGCGACAGGAGCCCCGGCGCGAAGTCCGAGCACGCGACGATGCCGAAGAGGATGCCGCCGTAGAACACCAGGTACGCCGCCGCGCGGTACATGGGCCGCAGCGCCACGTCCACGGACATGATGTTGGAGCGCATCACCTCGCCGAACAGGCGCGTCGCCGCGAGCGCTCCGTCCACGACCTCCAGCTTGAGGCTGAGCGCCACGGTGGCCAGCACCAGCGTGAGCCCCACCATGAAGGCCATGATGAACTTGCGCGACGCCGCCTCGCGCAGCACGTAGCCGGCGATGACGAAGACAGGGCTCTTCATGCCGCCACCCCCGGCCCGCCCACGGCGCCCACGAGCACCGCCTCCAGGTCCGCGCCCTCGCGCTTGAGCTCCATCAGCAGCGCGCCCGAGGCCCGCGCCCGATCCAACGCCGCGTTGAGCACCGCCACGTCCTCCGCGTCCACCGTGTACACGCCGTCCTCTCGGCCACCGCCCGCGGGCGCCACGGCCATGAAGCCCGCCGCGTCCAGCGCCGCCCGGTCCGCGCCGGGCGCGAAGCGCACGCGCCAGCGGGCCCCGGCCTTCGCCAACTCCTCCAGCCGTCCCTCGCGCAGCACGCGCCCGTCCGCGAGGATGGCCACGCGGTCGCACACGCGCTCCGTCTCCGCCAGGAGGTGCGAGTTGAGGAACAGCGTCACGCCCTTCTGGACCTCCTCCTGGAGGATGCGGCGCACCTCCAGCCGGCCCATGGGATCGATGCCGTCCGTGGGCTCGTCCAGCACGAGCAGCGCCGGATCCCCCAACAGCGCCGCCGCCAGCCCCAGCCGCTGCCGCATTCCCTTGGAGTAGCCGCCGATGCGCCGGTCCACCGCGTCCGACAGGCCCACGCGCTCCAGGAGCCGCGCGTGCGCGCCCGCGTCGACCTTGAGCCCCTTGAGCCGCGCCACGGTGGCCAGGAACGCGGGCGACTTCCACGTGCCGGGCAGGTGCAGCCGCTCCGGCAGGTAGCCGATGCGCGCGCGGATGGCGGGATCCTCCGGCGATCCGCCCAGCACCCGCACCGTGCCCGCGGTGGGCCGCACGATGCCGAGCACGCTCTTGATGAAGGTCGTCTTGCCCGCGCCGTTGGGGCCAATCAGCCCGAACGCGCTGCCCGCCGGGACGTGGAGGTCCATGCCCCGGAGGGCCTCATGGCCGCCGCGTCCGAACGCTCGGCGATACGTTTTTCGCAGGCCCTGCACTTCAAGGGCGGGAGGAGGAGTCGTCACGGTCATGACTGTAGACGACCCGCTGGGCGGATGATTGCACCCGCATGGAACCCGGGGGAGGGACGGGCGGCCCTGCATGCGGGTTTCCCTCCGCGTTCCCCTGTTCGCGCCAATGAGAACCGCCTTGCGCACCCGGAGCGCGCGTGGCGCGACGCGACACCTCGTCATTCCCGGGCGTTGCACTCCTGGGGGTTCCAACGGTGCCCCTGGTCCAGCCCCTGCAATGCCTGTCCGTGACCCGCGGGACCTGAACGCCAACCCCCGCGGACCCATCACACAGGAGACACTGGCATGACGTGGGCAAACGGGACCGAGCAGCAGCTTCAGGACGCGCGCCGTGAGCTGGAGGCCGCCGAGCGGGAGCTGGCCACCGGGACCGAGGCGGCGCGGGTGCGCTACGCCCGGGCGCTGTACGAGGCGGACCTGGCCGGGCGGAGGGCCGACCGCATGGCGCGCGACTCCCGCCGCCAGCAGCTGACCTGGCGCCCCGTCGCCGGCTGAGCAGGCGGATTCGCGACGCGGAAGGGGTGAAGCGCGGGGCCCGGCGGTTTATACCGGCGACCCATGGCCCACCCCGTCCACCGTCCCCGCAGGCTGCGCCGCTCGGCGGCCCTCCGTGACATGGTGAGAGAGACGCGCCTCTCGCCCACGGACTTCATCTACCCGCTGTTCGTCGTGGAAGGCCGGGACGTGCGCCGTCCCATCTCCTCCATGCCGGGCATCTTCAACCTGTCGTTGGAGCACGCGGTGAAGGAGGCGAAGCTCGCGAAGTCGCTGGGCGTGCCCTCCGTCATCCTCTTCGGCATCCCGGACCACAAGGACGCGCGCGGCACCCAGGCATACGCGACGGACGGAATCGTCCAGCGCGCCATCCGGGAGATCAAGGCCGCGGAGCCGGACCTCCAGGTCATCGCGGACGTGTGCCTCTGCGAGTACACCGACCACGGCCACTGCGGCGTGCTGGACGGCAACCACGTGGCCAACGACGCCACGCTGCCCTTGCTGGCCCAGATGGCCGTCACCTGCGCGCAGGCGGGCGCGGACATCATCGCGCCGTCGGACATGATGGACGGCCGCATCGGCGCCATCCGCAAGGCGCTGGACGAGGTGAAGCACCAGGACACGCCCATCATGGCGTACTCGGCGAAGTACGCCTCCGGCTTCTACGGCCCGTTCCGTGAGGCCGCGCAGAGCACGCCGCAGTTCGGCGACCGCCGCGGCTACCAGATGGACCCCGGCAACGTGCGCGAGGCCGTCCGCGAGACGGCGCTGGACGTGGACGAAGGCGCGGACTTCATCATGGTGAAGCCGGCGCTGTCGTACCTGGACGTCATCCGCGCGCTGCGGGAGAACTTCGACCTGCCGCTCGCCGCGTACAACGTCTCCGGCGAGTACGCGATGCTCAAGGCCGCCGGGCAGAACGGCTGGGTGGACTACGAGCGCGTGATGTTGGAGGTCCTCACATCCATCAAGCGCGCGGGCGCCGACCTGGTCATCACCTACCACGCCCTGGAAGCGGCCAAGCTCCTGTAGGCGACACCCGGGCGCGCGTGTTCGGCGGAAGGCTTGATCGCTTCCGCCGCTTGCGCCCAAATGCTCCGCACACGATGCCCACCCAGAAGAAGCGGCCCGGACGCAGAACCGAGAAGCCTCCGCCCAGACGTGGCGCGACGTCGCCCCAGGCTCGGACGGCCCGCAAGAGCCCCGCGCCGCGCTCCAGGTCGGGCCAGCGCCCCGGGAAGGGCCGCGCTCCCGTCATCCGAGAGCCCGGGCCGTTGCAGTACAAAGTGGTGGAGCTGTCCACCGTGGACGAGGGCGCGCTGGAGCGCACCTTGAATGAGTGGACGGCCAGGGGTTGGAACCTGGACGGCGTGCAGTTCGCGATGCGCGAGTCCTCCAAGCGCCCGGCCATGGCCTTCGTCTTCTTCACCCGCGAAGGCGAGGCCGCGCGGCACGACGAGGACGACGCGCGGCAGAAGCTGCTGCGCATGTCCGAAACGGGCAGCCCCACGGCGCAGCTGGCGGCGGAGGCGGCCGGGGAGCACGCGCAGACGGTGGTGCCCTTCGTCCACCCGCTGTCCGCGCATGAGCGGCTGGCGAAGCTGGCGGGGTTGGATGAGCCGGAGCCCACCGAAGAGGGGCTCACGCTGGAGCCCGAGGAGTGAGCACCTCCCCCGAACGCAGCCTCATGGCGGAAGGCCGGAGCGCGGGCCGCGTGCTGCGGCTGGTGCAGGAGGACGCGGGGCCGGACTCGCCGTACCCGAAGGCGTCGCTGCTCCTGCGGCTGGGCGCGCGCGTGGTGGACTGCGCGGTGGCCTGGGGCCTGTACGTGGTGTGCGGCGCGGCGGGCGCGGTGGTGGCGCTGCTGTTCCTCCTGCTCGCGGACGGGATGCTCCAGGGGCAGAGCGTGGGCAAGCGCATCTGCGGCGTGAAGGTGATGCACCTGCCCACGCGCTCGGCCGCGCGGCACCGCGACAGCACGCTGCGCAACGCGCCGCTCGCGCTGGTGGTGCTGCTGGGGATGATGCCCGCGCCGCATGGCGTGGTGGCCGCCCTGGCGGGCTTCGTGGTGATGGGCGGCGTGGAGGCGTGGCGCGTGCTGCGCGACCCGCTGGGCCTGCGGCTGGGGGACACCTGGGCGCAGACGCAGGTGGTGGACGGGAAGGTTGTCGCGGGCGCGACGGTTGCAGCCCGCACGCCGGTGGGCGCCACGCGCGCTCCCGGACGGTTGATGTCCGCGGCGAAGGTGCGCCGCGGCAAGGCGTTCAGGAAAGGGAGACGGGGTAAGCCATGCGCATCGCGCTGACCTACAACCTGCGGCTTTCGGACTCGGAAGAAGAGGCGGAGTTCGACACCCAGGAGACGGTGAACACGCTGGCGGGAGCCATCGAGCGGCTGGGCCACCGCCTGGAGCGCTTCGAGGTGAGCGGCCCCGCGTCGCGCACCGTCGCCCGCCTGGAGGCGTACAGCCCGGACCTCATCTTCAACACGGCGGAGGGCCGCCGCGGCCGCTTCCGTGAGGCGTTCTACCCGGCGCTCTTCGACGAGCTGGGCTTCGCGTACACGGGCTCGGACGCGTACGCGCTGGCGCTCACGCTGGACAAGCAGCTCACCAAGCTCATCCTCTCCAAGCACGGCATCCGCACGCCGGGCTGGCAGTACGTGGAGAAGCTCAACGAGCTGCAGGCGGAGAACCTGCGCTTCCCCGTCATCGTGAAGCCCAACTTCGAGGGCTCCTCCAAGGGCATCACCCAGGACTCCGTCGCGGAGACGCTGGAGCAGGTGCGCGAGAAGGTGGCGAAGGCGCTGGAGAAGTACCCGGCCGGCGTGCTGGTGGAGGAGTACATCAGCGGGCGCGACCTCACGGTGCCGTTCCTGGCCGCGGTGGACAACGACTACGACGGCGTGCTCGCGCCGGTGGAGTACGTCATCGACCCGGAGGCCTCCCAGGGCCGCAAGTACGCCATCTACGACTACGAGCTGAAGACGCGCAGGGAGAAGTCCGTGTCCGTGCGCGCCCCCGCGAACATCCCGGCGAAGATGTCCGAGGACGTCCGCACCATGGCGCAGAAGATCCTCCAGGTGCTGGACTGCCGCGACCTGGGCCGGCTGGACTTCCGCGTGTCCGACGCGGGCGTGCCGTACTTCCTGGAGATCAACGCGCTGCCCAGCCTGGAGCCGGGCGCGGGCATCTACGCCGCGGCGGAGCTGGAGGGGCTGCACCTGGACGGGGTCATCAACTCCATCATCCAGAGCGCGGGCAAGCGCCACAAGATCCGAGACAACAAGAGCCGCCAGGGCAGGCCCGCGCGCAAGTCCGGGCCGCTGCGCGTGGGCTTCAGCTTCAACGTGAAGCGCGTGAAGCCCAGCGCCACGGCGGAGACGGTGCAGGAGGACAGCGAGGCCGAGTACGACTCGCCCAACACCCTCCAGGCCATCCGCGAGGCCATCGCCTCCTGGGGCCACGAGGTCATCGACCTGGAGGCCACGGCGGAGCTGCCCACGGTGCTCTCCAGCACGCCGTTGGACATCGTCTTCAACATCGCGGAGGGCTTCAAGGGCCGCAACCGCGAGAGCCAGGTGCCGGCGATGCTGGAGCTGCTGGACATCCCGTACACGGGCAGCGACCCCGCGACGCTGTCGCTCGCGCTGGACAAGGCGCTGGCGAAGAAGATCGTCCGTCAGGCGGGCATCCTCACGCCCAACTTCCAGCTGATGGTCACGGGCAAGGAGCGCCTCAACAAGGAGTTCACCACCTTCCCGCTCATCGTGAAGCCGGTGGCGGAGGGCAGCTCCAAGGGCGTCGTCACCAAGAGCGTCTGCTACTCCGAGGCGGAGCTGCGCGACGTGGTGAAGGAGATCGCCGGCAAGTACCAGCAGCCCGCGCTGATTGAGGAGTACATCGGCGGCCGTGAGTTCACGGTGGGCCTGTTGGGCGAGCGGCGTCCGCGCGTGCTGCCGCCCATGGAGATCGTCTTCCTGGACAAGGCGGAGAAGAACCCGGTCTACAGCTTCCAGCACAAGCTGGATTGGACGGACCGCATCCGCTACGACGCGCCCGCGAAGATCGAACCCGCGCTGCTGGAGAAGCTGCGCACGGCGGCGCGCAACTCGTTCATGGCGCTGGGGTGCCGCGACGTGGCGCGCATCGACTTCCGCATGGACGACAAGGGGCGCATCTACTTCATCGAGTGCAACCCGCTGCCTGGCCTCACGCCCGGCTGGAGCGACCTGGTGCTGATCGCGGCGGGCGCCGGCATGGACTACCGGACGCTGATTGGCGAGATCATGGCGCCGGCCATCCGCCGCTACAAGGAGCGCGAGGCACGCCGGGCCCAGACGGAGAACCCGGCCGGTGCGCACGCGCCGCCGCTCAACAAGGTCGTGCAGCGGATTGAAGAGCAGAACGCGCGGGCCAACGCGTCGGCCCCCGCGGAGAACACGCCCGCGCCGCGTCCGGAGCTCAAGTCCTGAGCGTCCGCTGAAGCGGGGCAGGGGAGGGGACGGTGCCCGTAAAGGCGCCGTCCCCGTTTCATTTCAGCCGTCGTTGAGGGCCTGGGCCCAGCCCTTCTCGAAGTTGTCGTGGTACGCCTGCCACAGCGCGTCCGAGTAGAACTTCACCAGGTTCTCGTCGTTGTAGCGCAGCGAGTTCTTGGACAGGTTGTGCGAGCCCGTCAGCACCATCTTGCGCACCGTCCCGTTGAAGTTGCCGGAATAGACGAAGTGCTTGCTGTGCGTGAGCACCTCGCGCGGCGTGCCATCGCTCGTCTTCACGTTGTTGGCGGAGACGTCGTAGAGCTGGCGCAGGGTGATGTTCTTCGCGCCGGTGAGCTTCGTTTTGATGCCCGCGTCCATGTCCGTGTAGAGCACACGCACCCGGCAGCCCAGCTTGCCAATGCGCACCAGCTCCGTGGCCACGATGGCGCGGCTGTCGTTGAAGTGGTTCTGGTTCACGTCCAGCGTGCAGCCCGACACGTACGTCTTGATGTAGTCCGTGAAGTTGTTCGTCACGGTGTCGCTGGACAGCTCGTTGTCGTTGCCCTCGCGAGGGAAGAAGTACGCGGTCCACGGCGCGTTGGGGGAGCTGTAGTAACCCTGGCCCGTGGTGGGGTTGTAGTAGTCAGTCGTCTTCGTGCCGCCGCGCAGGTCGTTGTGGTAGCCGACCCAGTAGTCGTACCAGTCCCAGTCCTCGTAGCTGACGACCATGTCGTTCCAGTAGTTGTTCTGGGAGTAGGTGTTGTTCCAGGAGCCCTGCACCACCACGCGCTGGATGCGGTTGCCCTGCGGATCCGTGGTGGTGGAGAAGGTGAAGATCTTGTCGTGCATGATGGTGCCCTCGCGGTCGAAGCCCGCGATGCACGCGCTGCCCGCGCCCGTGCCGTTGCACCGCGTGAGCTCCAGCCTCAAGCCGTCCGGGCACGTCGCCGCCGGGGGCACGTAGCTGCTCAGGTCGTGGATGACGCCACCGGAGGCGAACTCCGAAGCGGCGCCGCCGTTCTGCTCGTCCACCACCAGCCGCACGATGACGCCCCGGCACAGCGCCGCCTTGAGGGCCGCGTTCAGGTGGTCCGTCGTCCACAGGAACATGGCGATGCGGATGTAGGAGCCCTTGGGGCTGTTCTGGATGAGCCGCGCAATCTCATCCTTGATGCGGTAGTCCCGCGTGCCCGTGTTGTCCGGCTGGTTGAAGACGGCGTAGAGCCCGGGCACGTTCGTCGCGCCCTGGGCCTGCTCCGTCAGGTTGGGATCCGTCTGCGCCTCGGGCTGACACCCGGTGAGCGCGAGCACCACCAGTCCTGCCACCGCCAACAGCCGCTTCATGACCTGCCTCCGTTTCTCCGTTTCCAACCATTTAAGCTGAAATGGTATGAAAAGCGGAGAAAGCGGGAGTCAGTGTCACTTCGCGGGCGCGAAGCCGCCGTGGAACGTGGGCGGCAGGGCGTGATCGAAGTGGCAGCGCGCCACGGGCCCGTCCTCCAGGTGGCGCGCGTCCAGCACGGCGACGTGGGACGTGTCCGTCTTCGCGTCGAACACCTGCGTCAGCACCCAGCCGTCGTCCTCCGCGCTTCCGCCGGGGCGGGGGACGAAGACGGGCTCGGAGGGGTAGGTGCCCTCGCCCAGGGAGACCTTCGTCATGCGCCCCGTGCCCATGTCCACGCGCGCCACGCCGTCGAAGAGGCCGCGCCGGGCTTCATCGCTGAGGTGCACGCCCAGATAGAGCGTCTCGTGCGAGCGGCCCACGACGCCGGGGGCCACGCGGGGGAACTCGCAGCTGATGTCCGCGCGCTGCTCGGTGCGGAAGGTGCGTGCCTTCAGGTCGACCACCGCCCGGTGCAGCATGCCCTTCGCGTCCAGGGACGTGGTGCCTCGCACCAGCTCCCCCAGCCACTGGTTCGTCGTGAAGTCGGGGTAGCGCACGTAGTCCACCACCAGCGTGTCGCCCTGCTCGTACGCGTTGCCGAAGTGCCACAGGTAGAAGGCGTCCGTGGTGATGCGCACCGGGTGCGCCACGTCGTCGATGGGCACCACCAGCACGTCCGCGCCCGCCTCCGGCTTCCACCGCAGGTTCTCCGAGTACGAACCCACCCGCAGCAGCGCGCGGAAGAGGTTCAGGCGCAGCGGTGACAGGAAGAAGACGAGGTAGCGGTCCGTGGCGATGAAGTCGTGCACCATGGTCGCGCCAGGCAGCTTCACCGTGCCCAGCCTCTGGGCCTTGCCGCCGTCAGGCAGCGCGTAGAGGTCCGCCAGCGTCTCCCGGCCGTAGCGGATGCCGAAGTTGTAGGACGCCTTGCGTGACGGCACGCGGTGCGGGTGCGCGGAGAACGTCTCCACCACCGTGCCGTCGAAGTCCGTCTCGCCCAGCGTGGACAGGTCGTCCTGGGACACCTTCACCGGAACGCTGCCTTCGAAGAGGGCGTACAGCTTGCCGTTCCACGCCATCACGGACGTGTTCGCGGAGTTCTTGCGCACGTCGCGCAGCTTGTGCAGCAGCGGCGTGGGCGTACCGTACGCGCCGTAGCGCTGCGAGGACGCCTTGCGCTCCGCCACCATGGTGGGCGTATCCAACAGCCGCGACGCGCCCGTCACCCCGTCCGCGCCGAAGCGCACGCCCAGCATCCCGCCGTCCCCGTCGAACCAGTGCTGGTACGGCCGGCCGTGCACGTCGAACGTCCACGGCCCCACCCGGTACAGCGCGCCCCGCAGCCCCTCCGGCACCTGGCCCTCCACCCGCAGCGGTTCGAAGCCGTGCTGGCGGGGGAGCGTGCGGAACGCCCGCAGCCAGCCCGGCGCGGAGGAGGACATCGTCTGCTTCGTCGCGGTCGTCATGACGGCTCCCTTTCCAGTGCAACGTAGGGCGCGAGGGGACCCCGCGCCGCCCATATTGTAGACACTGTAAACATTGCATGTTGTCGCCGTCAACATGGATGTTGACGCTGGCAACTTCGACCGGCGGATGGTCAAGTCGCTCAGGCGACACTAGGCGCATGAGGAGGCACGGACGGTGGCGACGCGGGGCAAGCGGAAGCAGGCGGCGGAGGACAAGGGTCGCTACCACCACGGAGACCTGCGCCAGGCGCTGGTGGACGCGGCGGTGGCGCTCATCGCCGAGGAGGGCTTCGGCGCGCTGTCCCTGCGGGAGGTGGCCCGGCGGGCGGGCGTCACCCACGCGGCGCCATACCGGCACTTCGCGGACAAGGAGGCGCTGCTGGAGGCGGTGGCGCACGAGGGCTTCCGCGCCATGGCCCGCGAGATGCGCGAGCGCATGGCCCCTCACACCAGCCCCCTGGAGCGGCTGTACGCGGCGGGCGAGGCCTACGTGCTGTTCGCCGTGCGCCACCCGCCGCACTTCCGGGTGATGTTCGGCCCGCACTTCACCCGGCCCATGTCACCGCCCCCGGAGCCGGAAGGCGAGCAGGGCGCCTTCACGCTCCTGGTGAGCAGCATCGAGGCCGGACAGGCCGCGGGCCTGCTGCGCCCCGGCGAGTCGCGGCCCCTCACGCTCACCGCGTGGTCGCTCGTGCACGGGCTCGCCTCGCTGTTCGTGGATCGGCAGCTCGGTGAGTCGCCCCAGGGCGCGGAGGCCGCGGAGGCGCTCGCCCGCGTGCAGACGCGGCTGCTCGTCGAGGGGCTGAGGCCGCCCGCACGCGACTGAACCCTCGCGACAGTTGGTAGGGAAGCAGGGTTGACCGTCGGAGATTGTCGGGTACGGTCGGCGCCATGGTGCGGATACCGCAAGAGAATGGGCCAAGGGTCCGGGCGCGGGAGCTGGGGCTTCCGCTGGGGCGCTTCAAGCCGGGGAAGTACAACGCCATCACCGACGTCGAAGGCGTGCTGGTGGGCCACACCACCATCATCGAAGGCTCGGGGCCGTTACGCCCCGGCTACGGTCCGGTGCGCACGGGCGTCACGGCCATCCTGCCCAACCTGGGCAACATCTTCATGGAACGCATGAGCGGGGGCGGCTTCGTGCTCAACGGCGCGGGCGAGGTCTCCGGCATGACGCAGCTCATGGAGTGGGGCCTCATCGAAACGCCCATCCTCCTCACCAACACCATGGCGGTGGGCGCCGTGTCGGACGGCGTGGCCAACTACCTGGTCCAGCGCTACCCGGGCATCGGTGACGAGCACGACGTCATCATCCCCGTGGTGGGCGAGTGCGACGACTCGTGGCTCAACGACGTCTCCGGCCGCCACGTGCGCCAGGAGCACGTCTTCGCCGCCATCAACAACGCGAAGTCCGGCCCGGTGCAGGAGGGCAACGTCGGCGGCGGCACCGGCATGGTGACGTGCGACTTCAAGGGCGGCATCGGCACGTCGTCGCGCAAGCTGCCGGAGGTGCTGGGCGGCTACACGCTGGGCGTGCTCGTCATGTCCAACTTCGGGAAGATGCACAACCTGCGCGTGGGCGGCCTGCCCGTGGGCGAAGTGCTGGTGGAGAAGTTCAAGAACACCCCCCACCGCGGCAAGTCCTACGGCTCCATCATCGCGGTGGTCGCCACGGACGCGCCGCTCTTGAGCCATCAGATCAACCGCCTCTGCAAGCGCGTGGGCCTGGGCATCGGCCGGGTGGGCAGCTACGCGGCGCACGGCTCGGGTGAAATCGTGGTGGGCTTCTCCACCGCGAACATCATCCCCAGGCGCACCCAGAAGATGGTCTACAAGATGAAGATCCTCCTGGATCAGCGCCTGGACCCCCTCTACGAGGCCGTGATGGAGGCCACGGAGGAGGCCATCCTCAACGCCATGTGCATGGCGGAGCCCATGACGGGGGTGAACGACAACTACTCGCCCGCGCTGCCCCTGGACGAGGTCCGCCGCTTCGTGGACGCCTGCCGCCCCATCTTCGCCTCGGTGAAGAAGCGCCCCCACCAGACGAGCGTGCCGGCCTCCAAGGAGCGCCCCAGCGACGAGGACCGGGAGGGGGATGTGACCCTGGGAAGCGCCCAGCCCACCCGGGTCCGCAGCGCGGAGGG
>NZ_RAWC01000079.1:0-35396 GCF_003611685.1 Corallococcus sp. CA049B
GGCGGCGGCGGGAGCCGGGGTGTTGGCGAACGCGGTGGTGGCGGCGAAGAGGGCGGCGACGATGACGGTCTTCATGGATGGCTCCGGGGACGACACGCCGACGCGGGATTGCATCGGTTGATGCCATGACCCTTGAGCACTCGCCGTGCCAGCACCGGTTTCAAGCAACTTCGCGGGGTTCTCCGGGTGGGAGCGGATCCGCCATGGGGAGAAACTCCTCAGTTGCGATTGCAACAATGGGTGCAAGCTCCCCAGGCAGGCGCACGTTGCTTTGACGGCAACGGCGCTCTTCTGCAAGCTGCACCGCGACCTTCCGTTCCGAGCGCCACGCGCCGGGGCATGAAGCGGAGCATGAAGCCCGGACGTCCTCGTCGTGCATGTCGCGCGGCCAGGTGTCGGGAGAGATGGCGTATGCGGCACCTGCTGGCGGCATGGAGTGTGGCGTGGCTGGGAGTGGGATGCGCCGCGACCATTCCCCCCGAGCGCCTCCAGGCCCAGGTGTTGGAGACGGAGCGTTGGCAGCGCGAGTACCAGTCCGAGCGCGAGCGCACCGAGGCGTTGGCGGCGAAGCTGGCGGCGCTGGAGTCCGCGCTGGAGGAGCTGGCGCAGGAGCGCGCGGAGGCGGAGCAGGCGCGCGCGGAGGCGGAGCAGGCGCGCGCGACCGCGGCGGAGGAGCTGGCGCGGCTGGAGACGGAGCGCCACACGCTGGAGGAGCACAACGCGCAGCTGTTGGCGCGGCAGCGCGAGCTGGCGGCGCTGCACGAGGAGCTGTCGGACGTCTGGTACGAGTCCGCGCTGGAGCGCGCGCGGCGGCGCACCCAGCCGCCCCTGCCGGGCGCCACCTCCACCGAGGCGGCCGGGCCGGTGCCGTGAGTTTCGCGTGGGCGTCCGTCCCCGGGCGCCCGCGGGTCCTTCCCCTGTCGACCCAAGGAGCGTCCCCGTGGCGATGAACTCGCGGACCCCCATCCGTGGCTACCGCGCGGGTTTCTTCTTCGTGGTGATGCTCTTGTCGGGCGTCACCGGCTTCATGCTCTGGACGGAGGTGCGCACCGGGCATCAGGTGGACGCGCTGGTGCTGGAGGCCCTGGAGCGCGCGAGCCTCATCGGCCGCATCCGCGTGGACGTGATGTCGCTGGAGTCCGCCATCGAGGCGCACGTGCGCTCCAGCGGCGACGCCGAGCGCAAGGAAGCCGACGCGGTGATGGAGGACATCCTGGGCGGCATCCGGCAGTCCTCGGAGGCGTACATGCGCCACCTGCCGCCCGGCGAGAAGGAGATCTGGCTGCGCTTCAACGGCGCGTGCCAGGGGCTGGCGGATCAGGTGCGCGCGGCGGCGGTGTTCTCACGGCAGCGCGACGCGGAGCGCGCCCGGCGCCACCTGGTGGAGAGCATCCGTCCCCTGGCGGCGGAGGTGGACCAGCTGGCGGGACAGCTGGCCACGGAGAACGCGTCCGACGCGCGCGTGCTGGTGGGGCGGCTGGGGACGCTGCGGGTGCGCAATACCGCACTGGGCGCGGCCACCACGCTGCTGGCCATCCTGCTGTCCATGCTGGTGGGCTGGCACATCATCTCCCTGCTCAAGCGCCAGGACGCCACCATCCAGGGACAGCTGGAGGAATTGGGGCGGCACAACCAGGAGCTGGATGCGTTCACCCGCCGCGTGGCGCACGACCTGATGGGCCCGCTGTCCCCGCTCAAGGGCTACCTGACGCTCATCCGGCGCTCCGGCGCGGTGAAGGACCCGGGCGCGCTGGAGATGATTTCGCAGTGCGAATCCAGCGCGGTGCGCATGGGCGAGCTCATTGAAGCGCTGCTGCGCTTCTGCCGCGCGGGCACCCGGGGCGACGGGACGATGGGGGAATTGGACACGGCGGTGAGCACGCTGCTGCTGGAGGTGAGCCAGACGGCCACGGCGCTGGGCGTGTCGCTGGAGCGCGAGCTGGAGCCGGGCGTGCTGGTGGATTGTCCCGCGCAGCTGCTCCAGGTGGTGGCGCGGAATCTCTTGTCCAACGCGGTGAAGTACACGGCGGGGCGGCCGGATCCGCGCGTGAAGGTGCGGGTGGCGACGGAGGGGACGGACGCGGTGGTGGAGGTGACGGACAACGGGCTGGGGATGAGCGCGGCGACGCAGGCATCGCTGTTCCAGCCGTTCTTCCGGGCCGCGGAGGTGCGGGGCATTCCGGGGCACGGCCTGGGCCTGGCCACCACCCGGCGCGTGGTGGAGGCGCACGGCGGCACGCTCACGGTTCATTCAGAAGAAGGCAAGGGCACGCGGATCCGCGTGCGGTTCGCACGTGCGGCGCGCACTCCGGCGCCGCTTGTGGTGGAGTCCGACGCCCACTCCATCCGCAAGGCCTCATGAGCACAGCCCGAATCCTCGTCGTCGATGATGATCCGCATGCGCGGGACCTGCTCCAGCGCCTGCTGGGCGTGCTGGGTCCGGTGACGCAGGCGCCGGACCCCAAGGGCGCGGCGGAGCGGATGGGCGAGCAGTCCTTCGACCTGGTGCTCACGGACATGGCCATGCCCGACCCGGGCGACGGCCTGAAGGTGCTCCAGCTGGTGAAGCAGAACCTGCCGGACACGCCGGTGATTGTCGTGACGGCGTTCGGCAACATCGAGGGCGCGCTGGACAGCATCCAGCTGGGCGCCTTCGACTACCTGTCCAAGCCGTTCGACGTGGACGCCATCATGCGGGTGGCGAAGCGGGCGCTGGAGCAGAAGCGGCTGGTGGAGGAGAACCGCACGCTGCGCAAGCAGGTGGAGCGCACGTCGCTGGTGGGCCGCAGCCAGGCGCTGCTGGAGGTCTACAAGCAGGTGGCCCGCGCGGCGACCAGCAACGTGCCGGTGCTGATTACGGGTGAGACGGGCACGGGCAAGGAGATGGTGGCGCGGGCGCTGCACAAGCGCTCGGCGCGCACGTCCGGGCCGTTCATCCCGGTGGACTGCGGCGCCATCACCGAGTCGCTGATGGAGAGCGAGCTGTTCGGCCACGCGAAGGGCAGCTTCACGGGGGCGTCGGGGGCGCGGCGCGGCCTGTTCGAGGAGGCCAACGGCGGCACGCTGTTCCTGGACGAGATTGGCGACGTGGGGATGAAGGTCCAGTCGCAGCTCCTGCGCGTGCTCCAGGAGGGGGAGATCCGCCGCGTGGGCGAGAGCGTCCCGGTGAAGGTGGACGTGCGGGTGCTGGCGGCGACGAACAAGGACTTGAAGGCGCGGGTGGCGGAAGGGGCGTTCCGCGAGGACCTGCTGTACCGGCTGGACGTGGTGCACCTGCACCTGCCGCCCTTGCGTGAGCGGCGCGAGGACATCCCGGCGCTGGTGGAGCACTTCGCGTCGCTGCACGCGCGGGGCGGGGTGCGGCCGGTGGTGACGGCGGACGCGATGGCGCGGCTCACGGTGTACGACTGGCCGGGCAACGTGCGGCAGCTGGAGAACGTGATGGCGCGGGCGCTCGCGCTGAACGTGACGGGCGTGCTGGGGCCGCCGGACTTTCCGGAGCCCATCGGTGACGCGCCCAAGCGGCTGACGGGGCTCGCGGGGGATTTGCCGCCCCTCGCGGAGCTGTCCAGGCGCTACGCGGCGCACGTGCTCCAGCACGTGGGCGGCAACAAGAGCGAAGCCGCGCGCCTGTTGGGCGTGGACCGCAAGACGCTCTACAAGCTCCTGGAGGCGCCGGAGTCGCCCGAAGGGATGCCGCCCGCGGAGGGGCGGAGCTGATCCACAGGAGGCGGTTTCCGCCGTTCGTGGCAATCGCCGTTCAGGGCGCAAGCCCTGCCCACCCACGCGCTTCCGCGCGCAGGAGATCGCACCTGGGCCGACGTTGAGGATGTCAGCGGGGACCCGTAGCGTTGCGGCCTGTATGCGCCGCCGCTGGTTCCCCCTCGGACTCCCCCTGTTGTTCTTCGCGTGCGCTCCGGTGGAGCCCCCCGTTCGCGCAGTGCCGGTGGACGCGGGCACCGTGACGGCGCAGGCCCCCGCGCCCGAGTTGGAGGCCGTGCCGGCGGAGTCCGCGCGGGCGCTCCACTCCGCATGGCAGGCCACCGCGCCCGCGCCTACTGATGACGGTGGTGTCACGCATGCGGCTGCTCCGGCGCTGCTGGGCGTCATGGAGGATCCGGAGGACGCGGGCAGTGCGCTCTCGCTGTCGCAATCCATCTCCGTCGGCGCGAACACCGAAGCGCTGCCGGGCGAAGAGGAGCCCCAGGTCATCACCGAGTCCGAGGTCCCCGTGCTGGAGCTGGGACCGGATGGTGAGCCGTTGATCGACGCGGACGACGAAGCCACCGCGACTGATACGGATGCCCTCGTGCAGGACTTGGACGGCGGGAGCGCTGTCGCCGTGGGTTCCGACCCGAACGTGCCTGTCGCCAACGCGGGGACCGACACCCCGGAGCCCACAACCATCACGGGCGCCGACGGTGACGAGGACGCGGTCGCGGAAGCACCGCTCGCGGAAGTCGACGCGGGCATGGAGCCCTACGCCATCCCATATGCACCGGATGCGGGCTCGCTGCGTGTGCGTCGCTCCATCGCGGTGCGCTCCGAGCCCCGGCAGGACTCACCTTCGCTGGGCACCGTGGCCCAGGACATGCGCGTGAAGTGGCAGGGCGCGATGCGCGGGCCGGACTGCGACACCTGGGTGCAATTGCAACCGCGTGGCTGGGTCTGCGAGCGCTACCTAGAGCAGAACTTCCGCGAGCCCCGTGTCCGCCCGCTGCCCCGCGTGGAGGAGGGCGCGCTCACCCCCGGCGTCTACGCTCGCGTCGTGGGGCACCGCGTGCGCGCCTATCCGAGCCTCGCCCTCGCCCGCCGCAAGAAGCAGGGCGTGCTGCTCAAGGGCTCCGTCACCGTGAAGCTCCTGGGCCAGGTGAAGGTCGGCCGGCGCACCTTCTGGCGCACCTCGGATGGCCAGTACTTCGAAGCGCGTGTGCTGCGCGAACACCGCCCCTCAGACTTCAGCGGCCTGGACGCGGAGGCGCTCGCGTCCCTGCCCATGCCCTTCGGCTGGGCCCAGTCCCGCTCCGCCCCCCGCACCGACGTGGTGGTGCGCAAGGCCCCGGACGCGCGAGCGGAACGAGAGACGACCCTCCCGCCGCGCACGCTCGTCTCCGTGCGCGAGTTGTCGCCCGACGGCCAGTGGGTCCGCATCGCGGAGGACCACTGGGTGGCGCGCGACGACCTGCACGTCGCGTGGTCGCTGGCGTCCCCGTCCATCGTGGAGCCCGGCGCGCGCTGGCTGGACGTGGACCTGGAGGCCCAGACGCTCATCGCCTACGAGGGCGACCGTCCCGTCTACGCCACGCTCATCTCCTCCGGCAAACCGGGCACCGACACGCCGGAAGGCCTCTTCCGCATCTGGGTGAAGTTCGCGGAAGCGGACATGACGGGCACCATGGGCAAGGCCAGCTACCGCGTGGCCACCGTGCCGTGGACCATGTTCTTCGAGGGCGACTTCGCCCTGCACACCGCCTACTGGCACGACCGCTTCGGCGAACCCGTGAGCCACGGTTGCATCAACCTGTCCCCCAAGGACGCGCGGGCCCTCTACGGGTGGACGACGCCCGAAGTGCCCACCGGCTGGTCCATGGTCCACGCGATGCCGGACGACCCCGGCACCTGGGTGCGCATCCGGGGCCAGGCCTACGAAGCGCCAAAGAAGCGCCGCAAGGGCGCCCCCATCGTCGCCACCGTCCGGGACCTCTAACCGCCCAGCACGGACACCGTGACGCGGCGGCGGTGCGGTGACGTGCGGTGCTCCCAGACGTAGACGCCCTGCCACGTGCCCAGGTCCGCCTCGCCGTCCTTCACCGGGATGCTCAGGGACACCTGCGTCAGCACCGTGCGCACGTGCGCGGGCATGTCGTCCGGCCCCTCCGCGTCGTGCTGGAACAGCGGATCCCCGTCCTTCACCAGCCGGGAGAAGAACGCCTCCAGGTCGCGCTGGACGACGGGGTCCGCGTTCTCGCTGATGATCAGCGACGCGCTGGTGTGGTGCAGGAACACCGTGCACAGGCCCTCGCGGATGCCCGTGCCCTTCACCGCCCGCTGCACCTCACCGGTGATGTCCACCAGGCCTCGGCCTCGCGTGGACACCGTCAGCTCCTTCGCCTGATACACCCCAGGCCTCCGTCCCGCGGCTTCAGCGCCCGTCCAGCCGCTTCACCAGGAATGCCGCCAGCTGCTCCAGCTCCTCCGTGATGATGGTGTGCCCACCGTCGAAAGGCAGGAACTCCACCGGCAGCCCCGCGCCCATCAGCAGGTCGCGCAGGCGCTCGCCTTCCTGGAAGGGCAGCACCGCGTCCTGCCGGCCGTGTGCCTGGAACACCGGCAGGGACGGACGGCCGCGGACCTTGGCCTCCCACTCCTTGCCGGCGACCATGGCCCCGGACAGGAGACACAGGCCGGCGGGGCACTCCTCCAGCCGCAGCGCCACGTCCGTGGACACCATCGCGCCCTGGCTGAAGCCTCCCAGCACCACGCGGTTCAAGGGCACCTGGAGCGCCGCCACCACGCTCATCAGCGCCCGGCGCGCGGCGGGCATCCCCGGCGGCACCGTCTGCGAGTAGTGCGCCCAGTCCCGGCCCTGGCCCATCAGGATGGCCATGGGGAGCTCGAACCACGCGCGGCCCCCGGGCATGCCCAGCGCGTCCAGCGGCAGCAGGGCCTCCGGAAAGACGAACCGCACGCCCTGCGCCAGTCGGGGCGCGGCCATCATCAGCTCGGGCGCCAGCGCCACCAGGTCCGTGCCCGGCGCGCCGAAGCCGTGGCTCAGCAGCACCACCAGCTCCGGCGTCGCGCCCTCGGGGAGCGCGTCCACCACGTGGCAGTCCAGCTCTCCCAGCTTCGTGCGCACGTGGCGCGGGCGGAGGCTCACGGCTGCGCGTCGCTGATGGTGACGTGCTGGATGACCATGTCCGTGTCCGGCCGGTCCTGCCGGTTGCGCGGCGTGTTGGCGATCTTCTCCACCACGTCGTAGCCCTTCACCACCTCACCGAAGATGGTGTGCCGGCCCTTGAGGAACTGCGGCGTGGACGTGGTGATGAAGAACTGGCTGCCGTTGGTGCCCGGGCCCGCGTTGGCCATGGCCAAGAGGCCCTTCTTGTCGAAGTCCCGGTTGCTCTTGAACTCGTCCTCGAAGCGGTAGCCCGGGTCGCCCCGGCCGGTGCCCGTGGGGTCGCCGCCCTGGATCATGAAGTCGGGGATGACGCGGTGGAAGATGACGCCGTCGTAGAGCGGCTTGCCCTCCACGCGCTCACCCGTCTTGGGGTTGATCCACGCCTGCTCGCCGGACGCCAGGCCCACGAAGTTCGCCACCGTCTTGGGCGCGTCCTTGGAGAAGAGCTTGAGCACGATGGTGCCCTGGTTCGTCTCCATCGTGGCCCAGAGGTCCTGGCCCTCCAGCGCCTTCTTCTGGAAGCCCTTCGCGGAGGCCGCGTCCGTCTGCAGGCTCACCGTGCGGGTAGCCGCCGCGGAGTTGGAGGGTGGTGCTGCGGGGGCCTTCGCGGCCGGCGGCTGCTCCTTGTCCTTGGAGCACGCGGTCAGGGCGAGGCAGAGGAGTCCAGCGGTCAGGAATCGGGTGCGCATGGGGCGCGCATCCTAGCGGCTTTCGACCCGGCTCCAGCGTGTTAAAGAGGGGCTTCATCCCCGGAGGTTTCCCCTGTGACAACCGGACAGGAATGGCTGGTTGACGCGAGCGGCTGCGCGCCGGAGCGGCTCAAGGACGCGGCCGCGCTGGCGGCGCTCTTCGAGGAGCTGGTCGTCCTGATGGACCTGAAGGTCGTGGGCCAGCCGCAGTGGCACGTCTTCCCGGAGCCCGGCGGCGTCACCGGCCTGGCGCTCCTGGCCGAGAGCCACCTGGCCATCCACACCTTCCCGGAGCATGGCTTCGCCGCGCTCAACGTCTACTGCTGCCGCACCCGCGCGCGCCCGGACTTCGACGCGCTGGCTGCGAAGCACCTGGGCGCCACGTCGTGCCGCGTGCGCGAGCTGTCGAGAGGGGTGGAGGCGTGACGCAGGGGGCGTGTCCGTCGTGTGGCGCGAGCGTGGAGTTCTCCGCCGGGTCGGCGCAGGTCGTGGTGTGCGGCCACTGCCAGACGATGGTGGCCCGCGTGGGCGCGGAGCTGGAGGACCACGGCAAGGTGGCCCGCATCGTGGAGACGGACTCCCCGCTGCGCCTGGGGCTGGAGGGCCGCGTCAACGGCACCTCGTACCAGATCGTCGGGCACCTCCAGAAGGACCACGGCGCCGGCCCCTGGGACGAGTGGTACGTGGAGATGGCCGACGGCCGCACCGGCTGGCTCAGCGAGTCCGAGGGCGCCTTCCACCTGCTCTCCGACGCGGGTGTGGAGGAGGGCATCGAGCTGGAGCACCTCCACCCCGGGGACCGCCTGCGCCTGCGCAACCGCCCGCTGGTGGTGGAGGAGCGCGGCCACGGGCGCGTCGTCGCCGCGGAGGGACAGCTCCCCAGCGACGTGGATCCCCAGGCGGACAGCTACTACGTGGACGCCACCGGCCCGCGCGGCCTGTTCGTCACGCTGGACTTCGGCACGCGCGACCGAGACCCGGAGGTGTTCCTGGGGCAGCGGCTGGAGCTCAAGCAGCTGGGCATCCCCGCGGGGGAGATGCGCCCCCGCGTGCGCAAGGCCCAGCTCCAGCAGGCGCGCTGCACCAACTGCAACGGCCCGCTGGAGCTGCGCGCGCCGGACCAGACGCTGCGCGTGGCGTGCCCGTACTGCGGCGCGCTGATGAGCGTGGCGCAGGGCAAGCTGGCCTTCCTCAAGCTGCTCCAGAAGCCGGAGCTGCCAGCCGCCATCCAGCTGGGGCAGAAGGGCACGCTCGACGGCACGGAGTGGATCTGCATCGGCTACCAGGAGCGCTCGTGCGTGGTGGAGGGCACGCGCTACCCGTGGATGGAGTACCTGCTCTACCACCCGGCGCGCGGCTTCACCTGGCTGATGGAGTCCAACGGCCACTGGGTGTTCCTGACGCCCATGGCCGCCGGTGACGTCAACGTCGTGCCGCAGGTGTCCGCCTTCTACGAGCGCCGCCGCTACAAGGCCTTCCAGTCCGTCACCGCCGTCACCGACGCGGTGGTGGGTGAGTTCTACTGGAAGGTCTTCCAGGGCGAGAAGGCGCGCGCCACGGAGTACGTCGCGCCGCCGTACTCGGTGAACGAGGACGCCACCGACAACGAGGTCTCGTACACGCATGGCGAGTACCTCTCCCCGGAGACGGTGCGCGACGCGTTCAAGCTGAAGGAGCCGCTGCCCGGGCCCCGGGGCATCGCGCCCAGCCAGCCGAACCTGCGCCGCGAGTCGATGATGCGCACGCTGCTCTGGTCCGCCGTGTGGCTGCTGGGGCTGTTCGCGCTGTCGGCCGTGTTCCACATGCGCGCCCTCAACGCGCAGGTGCTGGACCTGCGGGTGACGCTGCCCCGGACCGCGAACTCCGGCACCGCCGACGCCATGCACTTCAGCGAGCCCTTCGAGCTTCAGCGGGCCGGCAACATGCGGGCGCAGATCCACATGTCGCAGGCGCTGAACAATGCCTGGGTGGGCGTGCAGGGCGACCTGGTGAACCAGGACACGCAGGACGTGGTGAGCTTCTACGAAGAGGTGAGCTTCTACCACGGGCGCGACAGCGACGGCTCCTGGAGCGAGGGCAGCCAGAGCGGCAGCGTGTTCCTGTCGTCGCTGCCCAAGGGGACGTACGTGCTGCGGACGACCACGTCGTTCGACCCGGCCCTGAAGCTCAAGGGGCCCCAGTTGGGGCCCGTCGTCAGCTACCAGGTGGTGCTCACGCACGACACGCCCAACGAGAGCTGGTTCGTCATCTCGCTGGTGCTGCTGCTGGTGATTCCGGCGCTGTCGTTCTTCAGCGCCAACAGCTTCGAAACCGAGCGCTGGAAGGAAAGCAACCTGTGAGCGGACAGGGAGGTGGACGATGAAGTACCTGGGCGGACTGGTGCTCGTGGCGTACGCGTGGGCCACCTATACGGGCTGGGCCCCTTTCAGTGACGAGGAGCGCGGGCGGGTGACCGGCGACGTGAAGCGCGGTCCCGGCGGCGTGCTGCTGTGGACCGGTGGATTCATGGGAGGCAAGTGATGCTGTTGCTCGGAGTGGTGGTCACCCTGCAGGGAGTGCTGGCGAGCGTCATCTATTCGCTCATCGGCCTGGTGGTGTTCGTGGCCGGCTTCTACGTCATCCGCCTCATCCTGCCGTACGACGTGCACAAGGAAATCGAGGTCGACCAGAACACCGCGCTGGGCATCGTCATCGGCTCGTTCATCCTGGGCCTGGCCATCATCATCGCGGCGGCCATCAGCGGCTGAAACACGTGACGCTTTGAACAAGACGCTGCTCTTCCTCACCGTCCTCGTCATCGCGACGTGCGGGCTCATCTACGAGCTCATCGTCGGGACGCTCGCCAGCTACCTGCTGGGGGACAGCATCACCCAGTTCTCCACTGTCATCGGCGGCTACCTCTTCGCCATGGGCATTGGCAGCTACCTGTCGCGCTTCGTGGAGCGCGGGGTGGCCCAGCGCTTCGTGGAGATAGAGCTGGCCGTGGCCCTGGTCGGCGGGCTGTGCGCGCCGATGCTGTTCCTCACCTTCACGCTCACCAGCGTGTTCCCCGTGGTGCTGTACGGCAGCGTGCTCGTCATTGGCACGCTGGTGGGGCTGGAGATTCCCCTCCTGCTGCGCATCCTGCAGGACCAGCTCAAGTTCAAGGACCTGGTCAGCCAGGTGCTGACGTTCGACTACCTGGGCGCGCTCGCGGCCAGCGTGGCCTTCCCGCTCTTGCTGGTGCCGAAGCTGGGGCTGGTGCGCACGTCGCTGCTCTTCGGCCTGCTCAACGCGGGCGTGGGGCTGTGGAGCACGTGGCTGCTCGCGCCCGTGCTGGCCAACCCCGTGCGCCTGCGCATCAAGGCGGTGGCGCTGTGCGCGGGGCTGCTGGTGTGCTTCGCGCTGGGGGACCGGCTCACCACGTTCTACGAAGACCAGCTCTACGCGGACGACGTCGTCCACGCCACGAGCTCCCCCTACCAGCGCATCATCGTCACGCGCGGCAAGCGGGGCTTCTCGCTGTTCCTCAACGGCAACCTCCAGTTCGCCAGCATCGACGAGTACCGCTACCACGAGTCCCTGGTGCACCCGGCCATGGTGCGCGCGCGGAAGGTGGAGCACGTGCTGATTCTCGGCGGCGGGGACGGGCTCGCGGCGCGCGAGGTGCTGCGGTATCCGGAGGTGAAGTCCGTCACGCTGGTGGACCTGGACCCCGCCATCACCGGGCTCGCCACGAACTACCCGGAGCTGGCGGCGCTCAACCACCACGCCATGACGCACCCGAAGATGCGCGTCATCAACACGGACGCCATGCAGTTTCTGACCGAAGGCGCCAACGCCTGGGACGTCGTCATCGTGGACTTCCCGGACCCCAACAACTTCGCGCTGGGGAAGCTGTACACGACGGGCTTCTACAAGATTTTGAAGAAGCGCATGGCGCCGGGCGGCGTGGCGGTCATCCAGAGCACGAGTCCGCTGTTCGCGCGGCGCTCGTTCTGGTGCGTGGAGACCACGTTGAAGGCAGCGGGCTTCTGGACGCAGCCGTACCACGCGCTGGTGCCGTCCTTCGGTGAGTGGGGCTACGTGCTGGTGGCGCAGGAGCCGGCCGGCCGCCACCGCCAGCTGCCGGACGGATTGGCGTTCCTGGACGAGGACACGCTGGAGGGGCTCACGCGCTTCTCTCCAGACATGGCCGCGCTGCCGGCGGAGGTGAACCGGCTGAACAACCAGGTGCTGGTGCACTACTACGAAGAGGAGTGGCGCCGGTGGAACTGACGCGGCGCGAGCTGGTCGCCGCGTTCCTGGGCGCCTCCGTGGCGAGCGCCTGTACGCGGCAGGCCGCTCGCGCGCCGGTGCCGGGCGCCATCGTGGACCGGGCGGTGGACACCGGCCACAAGTTGCGCACAGGGCCGCTGCCGCGCGCGCAGGACTTCGAGCCGGTGGGCGTGTTGATTGTCGGCGCGGGCGCGGCCGGGCTGTCCGCCGCGTGGCGCCTGTCCGCCGCGGGCGTGAAGGACCTGCGCGTGGTGGAGCTGGAGGCGGAGGCCGGGGGCACGTCCCGCTCCGGCCGCAACGCCGTGTCCGCGTTCCCATGGGGCGCGCACTACCTGCCATCCCCCCTGGAGGACACGGGGCCGGTGATGCGCCTGTTGCGGGAGATGGACGCCGTCACCGGCGTGGACGCGGAGGGCCACCCGTCGTTCGCGGAGGAGCTGCTCATCCAGGAGCCCGACGAGCGCGTCTTCTTCAAGGGCCACTGGTACGAAGGGCTGTACCTGCGCGCGGGCGCGAGCCCCGAGGACCTGGCGGAGCTGGAGCGCTTCGACACGAAGATGAACGCCTTCGCCGCCGCGCGCGACGCGAAGGGGCGCAAGGCGTTCGCGGTGCCGGTGGCGCTCTCCAGCGACGACGCGGAGTGGACCGCGCTGGACGCGCTGAGCATGGCGCGGTGGATGGAGGCGGAGGGCTTCCGCTCGCCCCGGCTGAAGTGGTTCGTGGACTACGCGTGCCGCGACGACTACGGCGCCACCTCCGAGCACGTCTCCGCCTGGGCGGGCATCTGGTACTTCGCCGCGCGGCAGAACGGGAAGGGTGAGCGCAGCGACGGCTTCCTCTCCTGGCCCGAGGGCAACGGCCGGCTGGTGAAGCAGCTGGCGTCGTCGCTGGGCCCGCGCCAGCTGGAGACGCAGGTGCTGGTGCACACGGTGGAGCCAGGAGAGGACGGCTGCCGCGTGCACGCGCTGGATGCGCGCACCGGGGCGCCCAGGGCCTTCCATGCCCGGCAGGTGGTGCTGGCGTGCCCGCGCTTCGTCGCCGCGCACGTGGTGGCGCCGTGGCGCGAGGCCCGCCCCGCGTGGATGGACGCCTTCGTCTACAGCCCGTGGGTGGTGGCGAACCTGACGGTGTCCGCGCCCCCGGCGTCGCGGGGCTTCCCGCTGGCCTGGGACAACGTCTTCTACGAGAGCCGGAGCCTGGGCTACGTGGTGGCCACGCACCAGTCGCTGCGCCAGGACGCGCGCGGGCCCACGGTGCTCACCTGGTACCTGCCCATGGCCGGCGCGGACGTGAAGGCGGAGCGCAATCAGGCCCTCTCCGCGACGTACGGGGACTGGGAGGCGCTGGTGATGGCGGACCTGCTGCCGGCGCACCCTGGGGTGGGCGCGCTCGCGCAGCGGCTGGAGGTGCAGCGCTGGGGCCACGCCATGGTGCGGCCCCAGCCCGGCTTCCTCTGGGGTGAGGCTCGCCGCGCCGCGCAACAGAGCCTGGGGCGGCACCTGCACTTCGCGCACACGGACCTGGGCGGCATGGCCCTCTTCGAGGAGGCCAACTGGTTCGGCGTGCAGGCCGCGGAGCGGGCCCTGGCGGGAATGGGGCTCAAGAGCGCCAGTTGGTTGTAGCCATCCGAAGCGGGAGGGTAGGGCACATGAAGGACAGTCGCTTCAGCCGGGCGGAGTTCCTCGGACTCACCAGCCTGCTCGCGGGCTCCACGCTGTTTCCGAATCGGAGCGAAGCGGCTCCGGACGGAGGCACGCCGTCCCTGCGCACCACCAAATCGCCGGGGCTCGCGGGCGTCCCCGCCGCGAACGCGAACGCCGCGGCGCCCAAGCCGGGCTCGCCGGCGCTCTCGCCGGCCGGGTACGAACAGCTGCGCAAGGCCTGCACCGCGTCGCTGCCGGTGAGCTCCACGTCCGACGACGGCGCGGAGTACGTGCGCATTGGCGAGTGGATGCAGCGCCAGAAGCTGTCCAGCGACTCCTACGGCAACGGCGACTTCGTGCAGGCCTTCGAGAAGAAGCTCGCGGACCTGCTGGGCTTCGAGGACGCGTGCTTCATGCCCACGGGCACCATGGCGCAGCTCATCGCGCTGCGCATCTACGCGGACTCGAGCAACGTGCGCACGGTGGGCGTGCACCCGTCGTCCCACCACGTGCTGCATGAGGACGACGCCTACTCCGTGCTGCACCAGCTGCGCGCGGTGAACCTGGGCCCGTGGACGCGTCCGCTCCTGGCGGAGGATGTGGCGAAGTCCCCCGACACGCTGGGCAGCGTCAGCGTGGAGCTGCCGGTGCGCTGGCTGGGCGGGCAGCTCCAGACGTGGGAGCAGCTCCAGGAGCTCAAGCGCACCTGCCGCGACAAGAAGGTGAAGCTGCACATGGACGGCGCGCGGCTGTGGGAGAGCCAGCCCTTCTATGGCCGCTCCTACGCGGACCTCTGCAAGGGCTTCGACTCCGTCTACGTGTCCTTCTACAAGATGGTGGGCGGCATCGGCGGCGCGATGCTGGTGGGCAGCCGCGACTTCATCAAGGAGTCGCGCGTGTGGCGCCACCGGCACGGCGGCAACCTGTTCCACCTGGCCCCGCTGGTGGCCTCCGCCGCCATGCGCTTCGACGCGGCGCTGGCCTCCATCCCCGGCTACGTGAAGCGGGCGAAGGCCATCACCACGCTCATCGCGGCGGACTCGCGCGTCACCGTGCTGCCGCAGCCCGTGCAGACGAACATGTTCCACGTGTTCCTGCGCGGCTCACCCCAGGCCTACGTCAAGCAGCGCGACCGCATCGCGCGCGAGGACCGCGTCTGGGTGGCGGGGGGCTTCGGGCAGACGCGCGTGCCCGGCGTCGTGTCCACGGAGCTGCAGGTGAGCGAGGGGCTCCAGGACATCAGCGACGCGGACGCGGCCAGGGCCTTCCTGCGCCTGCTGGAGGCGGCCTGAGCCCTGGCCGCCAACCCTGACGTCGGGTGTCAAAGTCAGACACCCGACGTATGAAACACAGCACCGCGGCCGTGCTTCAGGCCGCCTTCTTGACGCTGTACTGCGGCTCCTGCGCCTGCGCCTTCAGGAAGAACTCCGAGTCCAGCAGCATCACGATGCGGCCCTTGTCGTCGTGGAACGCGATGGGGCCGTGCGCGGTGAAGTGGATGAGCGACTCCTCCAGCGCGGTGGTGGACGGGTGCTCGGCGCCCAGCGGCTCGAACTCGTAGTCCCCCGCGCGGGTGACGCCCAGGCGGTCCTGCGTGGAGCCGGAGAGGATGAAGATCTCCGCCGGGCCCAGGTGCTTGTGCGGCGCGAAGACAGCGCCCTTCTCCATCTTCAGGATGGCGCTCCACACGCCCGTCTCCGCGCTCACGCGAAGCAGGCGGTAGGAGGTTCCAGGACCGAGCGGCTTCCACTCGAGGTCCGCAGTGTGAACCATTCCATCCATCATCGCCATTCCGGACATGAAAGCCTCCACGGTCGGCCCTGCGTCTGTGTGTCGCCAGCCATGATAACGCCCGGAAAGGAAAACCTTGCAAGTTAGTCACACGTGTCAGGTTGTTGTCTTTGAACCACCCCTTTGTCTCAGGAAGATTCCACGGCGGCTGTCCGCCAGCGCCGCTGTCAGCCGCATTTTCTGAACAGGCAGAAAGCGTCCGGTAGCGGCGGACCCATGTGGGAAACCCACATGCCGCTCACTCCGTCCGGGTCGCGGTCGTGAGGGACGTGGCTCACCGGCCGCGATGGAGACGGGCCTGCGCCAGCCGGTGGAACGAGCGCGCGTCGGACGTGTCGTCGCGGGGAACCGCGCGATAGAGCGCTCGGGCCGCCTCCGTCAGCCCGAAGGACTCCGCGAGCCGGGCCTTCACGTAGACGAGGCCCGCGTCCGTCGGGGTGTCCGCGCCGCCCAGGTCCATGGCGTCGTCCACCAGCTTCTGGGCCTCCACCAGCTTGCCGGACTCCACCAGCAGCGCGGCGAGCAGGGCGGTGGGCGTGGTGTCTCCCTCCGCGCCCAGGCGCACGGCCTTCTGGGCCCACGCGATGTCCTCGGACTTCACCCGGCCGCGGTGCAGCGCGGCCCAGGCCAGGGTCCGGTACGCGTCCGCCCCCGCGCCCCCCAGGTCCATCAGCTCGCGCGTGGCTTCGTCCAGCCTCGCCCAGTCGCCCAGGTTCAGGGAGGCCAGCATCAGCGACTCGAAGCCCAGGCTGTCCGTGTGCAGCAGCCCGAGCCGGCTGTCGGACACCTGGCGCAGCTCCGCCCACCGGCCGCGCTCGGAGAGCATCTCGCGCTTGAGCCAGAAGGCATCCGCGGACTGCGGGACGTCCGAGCGCACCTCGTCCAGGATGACCTCGGCGCTCGGGCTCTGGCCGCTCGCCCGCATGGCCACCGCCAGCGCCATCATCAGCCGGTGCCGCTCCTCGCCTGACGCGTACTGCGCCTGGGCCCGCAGCGCGGCGAGGACGCGGGCGTCCCCCGTGCTCGCGCCCAGGTAGGCGCAGGCGGCGCGCAGGTGCGTCACGCCCTCCGCGCCGGAGAAGCCCCGCAGCGTGTTCGCGAAGGAGGCCAGCGGGGCCAGGCCCGACGGCTCCACCGCGCGGGTGTCCGCCACGGCCCACTCAATCCACACCAGGGCCTGCTTGAGCTTGCCGGCATCCAGCCACCGCAGCGCCTCCGCTCCCAGCGGGCGCGGATCCGTCACCGAGCCCAGCAGGCGCAGCTGGTTGCTCTCGTTCACGATGTACCAGGCGTCCTCGTACACCTGCGCGCCCAGCAGGAACTTCAGCCGCACCCGGTAGCCGATCTTCTCCTGGCCCTCCACCTTGAGGTCGAGCGCGGCCACCGCGAGGTCCGCCATGGAGGACTCGCCCACGGTGTCCAGCGAGGTCCGCGCGAAGCGCGAGGCCTGGGCCTGGAGCAGCTCCAGCTTGCGGTCCAGCGTGCTGTCCTCGCGGTCGCGGTTGGACAGCAGGGGGCGGATGGTGGCCTTGAACTCCTTCGCGTCGCGCGCCGTCCAGGCCGCCTTGACGATGCGGCGCACCAGCGCCTCCGGGCCCTTCTCCTCCTTCGTGTTCTTGCCGTCGCGGGCGTTCTTCGCCAGCTCCAGCTGGAACTGGCGGTCCGGATCGTACGCGCCCTTGAGCGCCGCCTCGAAGAGCTTCACCGCGTCGCCCGCCCGGCCCCGCGTGAGCAGGTGGTTGCCCGCGAGCGCCAGCGCCTGACGGCGCTCATCCGGTCCTTCGAATTCGAGGTCCGCCGCCGCGATGGCCGCCGGGATGCCCTGGCGCTCCGCCGTGGTCATCACCAGCACCTTCGTCCGCAGGTCGGAGGGCGCGGCCTTGCGCGCGGCCTCCAGCGCCTCGTCGGTGGCGCCCGAGCGGAACAGGGCCGCGATGAGCCGGTCGTCCACGTCCTGGGCGTGCAGGTCATCGCGCAGGTGGCGCCAGGTGGCCACCGCCTCGGCGAGCGGCGCGCCCCGGCCGAAGTGCTCGCCCTCGCGGTTGTGCTCCAGCAGGTCCGCCAGGAGCGCGTTCGCGGCGACGTTGTCCGGCTCCAGCGCGATGGCCTTGCGGCATGCCGCCACCGCGCCCTCCAGGTCCGCGCCCGGCCGCAGCCGCTGGCCCTGCGCATCATGCTGCAGGACCCACGCGAGCACGTGGTGGACCAGCGGCGAGGACGGCCGCTGCTCCACGGCCCGGCGTGCCTCGCCGCGGGCCTGCTCGCCAAAGCCCAGCCGCAAGAGCGTGCCGGCGTAGCGCGCGCGCACCTGCGCCGAGTCCGCGCGCGACGTGAGCCGCTTCTCGTAGAGGTCCAGGCCGTCCTTCACCCGCCCCGCCGCCACCAGCCGGGCGCCCCGGTCCTCGAACTCCACCACCAGCGGCGCCCGGTGCGCGAACGTGGCCAGCGCCGTGCGGAAGGCCGTCACCTCGTCCGGCGTGTAGCGGCGCTTCACGGTGTCGAAGCGGAAGGTGGCGGTGAGGCCGCCGTCGGGCTCGCGCGTGTAGCCCAGCGCGAGCGTGGCGGGCCCCAGGGGCAGCGTCTCGTCGCGGGGGACGGTCCGCACGCCGAAGCCCTGGGGTGGGCGCAGGCGGTAGCGCACCTCCGCGCGGTAGGCCACCGGGAGCACCAGGTCCGCCTTGCGCTTCGCGGGCAGGGCGGGCTTGCGGCCCAGTTCGTCCGGCAGCAGCTCCCGCACGTCGTCCAGGGAGTCCGGCAGCCAGGCCAGGGGCGAGTCGAGCCGCAAGGGGACGCGCGCGCTGCGCCAGCCCGTGGTGGCGAAGCGCGCGGACGCGACGTCCAGCTCCAGCCGGAAGGGGCCGGTGCCCTCCTCCAGCGACGTGTGCTTCATGCCCTCCAGGGTGCCCTGGTACTGCGCGGTGGCCAGCGCCTCCAGGTTGCGGCGCAGGTCGTCCGGGCGCACCGCGCGCAGCATGCGGCGGTACTGCACCGCCAGCGAGCCCGACAGCTCGCGCGTCTCCTTCACGCGGGCCGGCCCCTCGTCGGACAGCTCCACGGTGCGGGTGAAGAGGGCGGTGTTCGCCGAAGGGGGCGCCTCGTCGATGACGGAGAGCCCCTGGGTGTCCTGCGCGGCCACCAGCGCGTGGCGCCCCTGCAGCTCCGGGGCGAGCATCCCGGCCTCCGCGCCTGGATCCGTGGGGTCGATCCACAGGGCGGGCGTGCCGGGGACGTGGACGATGGCGTGATTGAAGAAGCCCATGCCCGGAAGCTCCGGCACGTCCTCGCGCCCGGAGCGCACCAGCGCCACGTGGGCGGGGATGCCCGCGCCGCGCAGCAGGCCCACGAGCAGCGTGGACATCTCCTTGCAGTCGCCGTACTGGCGCGCGAGCACCTGCTTCGGCGGCGCGGGGACGATGGCGGCGGCGCCGAACTCCAGCCCCGTGTAGCGCACCGACTCCCGCACCTCCTCCAG
Organism: Corallococcus sp. CA049B; assembly: GCF_003611685.1. Lineage (NCBI taxonomy): Bacteria > Pseudomonadati > Myxococcota > Myxococcia > Myxococcales > Myxococcaceae > Corallococcus > Corallococcus sp. CA049B. The sequence goes on from NZ_RAWC01000079.1 coordinate 18,751, forward strand.
CAGCCGCTGCGCCACGACGCGGCGGTCCTTGGAGCCCTTCGCGAGCGCGCGGGCCCGGCCCTGGAGCGACGCGCCGTCCAGCTGCTGCTCCACGATGGCGTCATAGGCCCGGGCCACCTCGTTCCAGGAGCGGCCCGTGGAGAAGGCCACGTGCGGCTGGAAGGCCTGGGCCGCGGGCAGGTCCGCCTCCAGCGCCGTCACGGCGGCGTAGGGGCCGCCCTCGAAGCTCAGCCGCTTGCGGTCGGACTGGTGCTGCGGCAGCGGCTCCAGCGGCAGCCCCTGGACGCGCAGCGCGAGCTGGGTGCTGGGGGCCACGTCGATGGCCAGGCGCACCTTGCGCACGGGCACGGGGCTGGCGAAGTAGAAGTGCGTGACGACGCCCGCGTCGAAGAACGACTGCGTGTCCTCCACCACCGACTCCATCTCCACGATGCTGCCGGGCCGCAGCGAGGGCAGCGGCGCGCGCAACGCGCGGGTGTCGCTGTAGACGTCCGGCGCCGAGTCCTCCACGGGCGCGTCGTGCAGCGTCCCCTCATCCAGCGGGTGCTCCTTCCCATCCGGCGTGATGACGCGGGCGCGGAGGACGGGGCGCTGCTGGCGCCAGGGGGACCACTCGGCGCGGGCCTCGGCCCACTGGCGCACGCCCGCGGCGGTGAGGATGCGGAAGACGTTGCGGTGGGTGGTGCGCCAGCGGTGGGGCCCCAGCTCCTGGTAGTTGCCCTCCCGCAGCAGCACCTCCACGTCCCCGCCCCCGGCGGGCGCGGGCAGCTTCGCGGCGCTGGCGGCCATGGCGGAGGCGGAGGCCGTGAAGGCCGGCTCCTCCCAGGGCAGGGCGCGCTCGGCGCCCAGGGCGGGGAGCGCGGCGAGGAGCAGGCAGAGCAGCGGGGCGGACGTCGCGTTCCGGAGGGCCGGAACCGGTGAGGCATGGCGCATGGGCGTGGAAGCGCGCCCGTCCAGACGGGGATCGGCGGATGAAGGAGGACGCGCGGCGCAAAGCCTAACGAATCGCCCGTATGGAATGACACGCACGCACCGTCATGGCCGTGAGGGTTTGCACCTCAATGACTGTTCAGATGCGAGGGATTGGTTGATTTCCGGGTAAGTCAGGTGGGTGCGTCAGGACCGGGTCGGCAGGTAAGCTAGGCGGGCCCGCCTGTCGCCTCTTCCGGGGAGGCCTCATCCGGAGACACGGCATGCTCCGCCTTCGCGTCATAGGCGCGGCGCGCGGCCTCCACCTGCTCCCGGCGCGCGAGTGCCCAGTGGGCCAGCGCGTTGAGGGGCACCAGCACGTCACGTCCCATCTCCGTGAGCGCGTAGTCCACGCGCGGGGGGATGGTGGGCGTGACGGTGCGGGTGAGGTAGCCGTCGCGCTCCAGTCCCCGCAGCGTGGCCGTGAGCATCTTCTGCGACACGGTGCCAATGGTCCGGCGCAGCTCGCTGAAGCGCAGCGGGTGGTCCGCCAGCAGCACGATGACCAGCACGGACCACTTGTCGCCAATGCGGCCCAACACGTCGCCGACGGAGCGGCAGACCTCCGAGGGGAGGTCGAGGTTACCGAGTTTCATGAAGGTGCCTTCTTGAAGTGCGCCGAAGTTACCAACATATACCCACTCTCCTTTTGAAACCTACTCCCCCGGGAGCAGGACGAGGCGGGTTGGACCATGCGCGTGGACTGGAAGGCCGAAACGGTGCTGGTGACCGGGGGCTCTGGCTACCTGGGAGGTTGGATGGCGGTGGCCCTGTTGAAGCAGGGCTACCGGGTCCGGACCACGGTGCGGAGCCTGGCGAGGGAGGCGGCGCTCCGGGCGGACATCTCCCGGCAGGTGGACCCGGGAGACCGGCTCTCCATCTTCGCCGCGAACCTGCTGGCGGACGAGGGCTGGGCCCGGGCGGCGGACGGGGCGGACTTCATCCTGCACACCGCGTCACCCATGGGGGTGGGCGAGTTCAAGGGCCAGGACCTCATCCGCCCCGCGCGTGAGGGCACGCTGCGGGTGTTGAGGGCGGGCGCGAAGGCGGGCGTGAAGCGGGTGGTGATGACGTCGACGCTGATGGCCGCGCTTCCGTCCGGGCCCCCTGGCGACGGGGCCCCGCCCACGGATGAGACCGTGTGGACGGACCTCACGGGCAAGGGCGTGAATCACTACACGCATTCCAAGACGCTGGCGGAACAGGACGCGTGGGCCTTCATGAAACAGGCGGGAGGCGCGATGACGCTGAGCACGGTGCTGCCCTCCGTCATCCAGGGGCCGGTGATGGGCCAGGACGTCTCCGGATCGCTGGAGCTGCTGGCGCGGATGCTGCGCGGGCAGATGTCCCGGCTGCCGAGGCTGGGCTTCACCCTCGTGGATGTGCGTGACCTGGTGGACCTGCATCTGAAGGCCATGACGGCGCCGGAAGCCGCCGGGGAGCGCTTCGCGGCGACGAGCGACTTCCTCTGGCTCGCCGACATCGCCCGGTTGCTGCGGGAGCACCTGGGCGCACGCGCGGCGAAGGTGTCCACGCGGATGGCGCCGGACTTCCTGGTGCGCTTCGGCGCCCTGTTCGACCCGGAGCTCCGGCAACTCGTGAGCAACCTGGGCGTGCGGCGTGAGTTCAGCACCGCCAAGGCGGAGCGGCTGCTGGGCTGGCGAGCACGCCCCGCGGCGGAGGCGGTGCTCGCCAGCGCGGAGGGGCTGGTCCGCGAAGGGTTGGTGTGAAGGCCTGGAGACGCGTGTCGCGAGAGGGCTGGTAGTCTCCCGGGCCCGATGCCTCGTCTCCTCTCGCCCGCGCAGGCCTGGCTGTTCGGCCGTGGCGTGGACCTCACCGTGTTCGCCGGCAGCGCGCTCGTGTCCGTGGCCTTCGTGCTGGCCGCGCCGTGGCTGGGCGCGGTGGGGGACACGCCCGCGTGGGCGTGGCTCTTGTTCGTGGTGGGCGTGGACGTGGCGCACGTCTGGTCCACGCTGTTCCGCACGTACCTGGACGGTGAAGAGGTGTCGAGCCGCCCGGGGCTCTACGTGGGCGCGCCGCTCGCCGCGTACACGGCGGGCGTCTTCGCGTACATGGTGTCCCCGGCCGCGTTCTGGAGCCTGTTCGCGTACGTGGCGCTGTTCCACTTCATCCGCCAGCAGTACGGCTGGGTGGCGCTCTACGACCGCAAGGCGCGTGCGTCCGCCTTCGAGCGGCGCCTGGATGCCGCGGCCGTCTACGCCGCCACGCTGGGCCCCGTCGTGTGGTGGCACGCGAACCTGCCCCGCGCGTTCTGGTGGTTCGTGGAGAACGACTTCCTCTCCGGCCTCCCGCGGTGGATGGGCACCGCGGCGCTGGGCGCGCACGCGGCGGTGCTCACGCTGTGGGCCGGCTTCCAGGTCCTGCGCATCGCGCGGGGCGAGGGCGTGCAGGCCGGCAAGGTGCTGTTGGTGGTGGCCACGTGGGTGGCGTGGTTCGGCGGCATCGTGCTGGCGCGGGACGACTTCGCGTTCACGGTGATGAACGTGGTGCTGCACGGCGTGCCGTACTTCGCGCTGCTGTTCCGCTACGCACGCGGGCGCCACGCGGAAGGGGGCTTCGGCGATTGGGGCGTGCTCCTGCGCGCGGGGCTGCCGGGCTTCCTGCTGTTCCTCGCGGGACTCGCGCTGCTGGAGGAGGGGCTGTGGGACGTGCTGGTGTGGCACGACCGTCCGGTGTTGTTCGGCGACAGTGGCCCCTCCCTGGAGGCGGATGTGCTGGCGCTCGTGGTGCCGCTGCTTGCGCTGCCGCAGGCCACGCACTACGTGTTGGATGCGTTCGTGTGGAAGGCTGGCAGGGAGCCCGCGCTGCTGGTCCGGCTCGGCTGGGCCCGGGCGGGCCAGGGGCCCTCAAACGTCAGTCAGGCGCACAAGGTGGTAGCCATTCCCGGAAGGGGTGAATAGAGCTAGTGGGTCTATGGCTCGACTCCTGCTCGTCTCGAACCGTCTTCCCGTCACCGTCAAGGCGGAGAAGGATTCCGTCTCCGTGGTGCGCAGCGCCGGGGGGCTCGCCACCGGCCTCAGCCGCCCGCACGAGCGCTCCGGGGGCATGTGGATCGGCTGGCCCGGGGATGTCTCCCGCCTGACGGACACCCAGCGCGCGCAGGTGGAGAAGCAGCTGGCGGACCTGCGCTGCGTGCCGCTGTACCTGTCCGCCAGCGAGGTCAGCCGCTTCTACGAGGGCTACTCCAACCGGGTGCTCTGGCCGCTGTGCCACTACATGCTGGACCGCGTCCCCCGGCAGGACCGGGACTGGGACGCCTACCGCAAGGCGAACGAGCGCTTCGCCGACCTGGCCGCGAAGCACTACCAGCCGGGCGACACCATCTGGGTGCACGACTACCAGCTCATGCTGGTGCCCGGAATGCTGCGCCAGCGCCTGCCGCACGCGCGCATCGGCTACTTCCACCACATCCCGTTCCCGTCGTCTGAAATCTTCAGCACGCTGCCCCGGCGCGGGGAGCTGCTCAAGGGCCTGCTGGGCGCGGACCTCATCGGCTTCCACGCGGTGAGCTACGTGCGGCACTTCTCCGGCACGCTGCTGCGGCACCTGGGGCTGGACACGGACATCGACCGCGTCCTCTTCCAGGGGCGCGAGGTGCGCGTGGGCGCCTTCCCCATGGGCATCGACGCCACCGCCTTCGAGACGCTGGCGCGCGAGCCCGCCGTACTGGACGAGGTGAAGACGCTGCAGGAGCGCGCCCGCGGAGAGCGGCTGCTCGTGGGCATCGACCGGCTGGACTACACCAAGGGCATTCCCCGGCGCCTGCTCGCGGTGCAGCGCGTGCTGGAGCGCCAGCCGTCCCTGCGCGGGCGCCTGCGCTTCATCCAGGTGGCCGTGCCCAGCCGCACGCAGGTGCAGGCCTATGCCGAGTACCGCGAGACGGTGGACGAAATCGTGGGCCGCATCAACGGCCTCTACGGCACCGTGCACAGCACGCCCGTGCACTACCTCTACCGCTCGCTCAACGAGAAGCAGCTGGTGAGCCTCTACCGCGGCGCGGACGTGATGCTGGTGACGCCCGTGCGCGACGGCATGAACCTGGTGGCCAAGGAGTTCTGCGCGGCCCGGCCGGACGAGGACGGCGTGCTGGTGCTCAGCGAGTTCGCGGGCGCGGCGTCGGAGATGCGCGACGCGCTGCTGGTGAACCCCTACGACGTGGAGGGCATGGCGGACGCCATCGAACAGGCGCTGGAGATGCCCGGCCCCGAGCGCCAGGAGCGCATGCGCTCCCTGCGCGCGGGCGTGAAGACGCGGGATGTGCACTGGTGGGTGGCCAGCTTCCTGGACCGGCTCCAGGGGCTTGCTTCCGTGGAGGAGAGGCCGCCGCTGCCGGACGGCATGCTCGCCGTGGAGAAGCTGAAGGGGCCGGGCCGCAAGGTGCTCTTCCTGGACTACGACGGCACGCTCGTGGGCTTCGCCTCATTGCCGGAGCTGGCCGCGCCGGACCCGGAGTTGATGACGCTGCTGAAGGAGCTGTGCGCCCGGCCGGACCTGTCCGTGCACCTCGTGAGTGGCCGCCCGCGCGACACGCTGGACGCGTGGTTCGGCGAGCTGCCCGTGGGGCTGCACGCGGAGCACGGCCTGTGGTCGCGCATGCGGCTGGGGCAGCCGTGGCAGGCGCTGCCGGGCGTGTCCTTCGAGTGGAAGCCGAAGGTGAAGCCCGTGCTGGACGCGTTCGCGGCGCGGGTGACGGGCTCGTTCGTGGAGGAGAAGACGGCGTCGCTCGCGTGGCACTACCGCAAGGTGGACGCGGAGTTCGGCGCGCTCCAGGCGCGCGAGCTGCGCCTGCTGCTCCACGATAAGTTCTCCGAGGAGCCCATGAACATCCTGCCCGGGGATCGGGTGGTGGAGGTGCGGCCCAAGGGCGTCAACAAGGGGCGCGTGGTGCCGGAGGTGCTGAAGGAGGAGGCGCCGGACGTGCGCGTGGTGGCCCTGGGCGACGACGTCACCGACGAGGACCTTTTCGCGGCGGTGCCGCCGGGCGGCATCACCGTGCACGCGGGCAACAAGCACACGCGCGCGGCGTACCGCGTGGAGGGGCCGCCGGAGGTGCGGCGGTTCCTGAAGGCGCTGCTCGGGAAGTAGCCCAAGGGGCGCCCCGTGGGCTTCAGAGGTTGAAGCCCACGTTGCCCACGGAGATGCTGGGTCCGAAGATGAAGGACCACTTGCTGGAGGGCACCACGGTGTCGGTGTTGGGGTCTCCGTTGGTGCGCCGGGTGATGTCGCCCCGGAACTCGCGGGCAATCCACGCCTGCGCGCCCACCGCCGCGCCCGGGCCGATGGGCACTCGCAGGCCCAGGCCCAGCACGGCCGCCAGCGTGGGCGGGAACTGGATGTCTCCGGACTGCGGCACCAGGCCCAGGCCCATCAGGCCCATCTCGATGCCCAGCAGGCGCTCCTGGCCCTCGTTGTTGAGCAGCGCCAGGCGCGACAGCACGCCGAAGTTGATGGCCAGCTGTCCCGTGGGCTGCGTCGCGCGGTAGAGGCCCGCGGGGATGGTGGCCATGGTGTAGAGGCGGAACATGCCGCCGCGCACGATGGCGGTCCACTGCGCGGACGGCAGGCCCGTGCGGTCCACCGTGGAGAGGGCGTAGCGGGACTCATCCGCGACGTGCGCCACCTGCACGAGGATGCGGTCGTACTGGCCCAGGTTGCCCTGCACGGGGATGACGCGCACCTCGCCCTTGGGCCGCAGGAACAGGCGCTGGTCCACGCTGCTCTCGCCCCGGATGGAGTTGTCGGACTTCGTCACGGTGATGCGCAGGGTTATCTCCTGGTTGCCCTCCTCCGGCGTGAGGCGCTCGCGGTGGACGACGACGCGGCAGGTGTTGCGCATGGCGTAGTCCAGCCGGTGCGGGCGGCTGGGCGAAAGCTTCTCGTCGTTGCCCTCCTTGTCCGCGCAGATGAGCTCCACCAGGTTCTCCACGTTGGTGGGCACGCTGGCTTCACGCACCGCGCGCTGCACGCGCTCGTCGGTGAGGAACAGGTCGGACGTGGCCAGCTCCGCCGGCAGCGTGGGCAGCCGGTAGCCGAAGCGCAGCGACACGAAGCCGCCGGAGGTCGCCTCGCCCTGGATGAGCGTGGCGGACTCGCGCACCGTCACGGTGTAGGCCCCGCCCAGCGGGCGCAGCACGAAGCGGCCCAGGCCGCCGTTGGACGCCACCGTCACCTCCGCGGGGCGGTTGGTGGGCACGAAGTCGATGGCGCCGTGGCCGGGCAGCTCCAGGGTCGCGCGGGGGACGGGCGCGGCCTGCGTGTCCGCCGTCTCGGACGCCACCACCGTGCCGTCCACGCGCGACGTGATGGCGGTGACGACGACCTGGGGCTCGTTGGTTCCGCTGGTGCGCAGGAGCACGTACGTGCCGTCCTGCGCCTTCACCACGCGCTCCACCCGCACGCGCGCGCCGTTCACCGTCCACAAGAGGCCGCGCGGGTCGTGCGCGCAGGACGCGTCCAGGCGCATCACCAGCCCGGAGTTCTCCGCGTCGCGCAGCACCGTGCCCTCCACCGCGGAGATGGGGCACGCGAGCACGGGCAGCGTCTCCGAGAAGGACGTCTCCAGCGCGTCCCCCTTCGCGAAGAACACGCGCGGCACCAGCCGCAGGCGCAGGTTCACCGTGGGGTTCAGCCCGGGCACGTTGCGGATGGACACGGCGCCCTCGGTCACCTCGCAGCGCGCGGTGCCGCAGTCCACGGACGCGATGGCCTCCGAGTGCGTCACCGCCGCGTAGCCGGGGCCCTTGGACAGGTCCACGCCGGAGGACTGCACCAGGGGCCGCGTGAGCACGGTGCGGCCGGGGCGCAGGCGGAAGTACTCGTCGTCCAGGAAGCGCCCGTTGGCGTCGTACGTCGCCACGTCCGCGCCCCGGCGGCCGTAGGCGGGGACCCAGAACAGCGTCGCGTCCGTGGGCAGGCCGGGCGCCAGCGGGACGGCGCACTCGTTGGGGGCGTTGGGCTCCAGACAGAAGTCCTGGCCGTCCACGGAGGCCGTCTTCGGATCCACGCCCCGGGGCGTCCCGGACCAGGCGATGGCCACGTTCCTCAGGCCGGTGCCCTTGAGCTCCAGCCGCCCGTCGTCCGGGTAGAACGTGGTGGAGGCGCTGTCGATGCGCGGGAAGGGCCCGGTGGCCACCACCACCACGGTGTCGGTGGCCGTGGCGCAGGAGGCCTCGTCCGCGGCGACCTTCAGCTCCAGCGTGCGGCTGGCGTCATCCGCGCGCGTGGGCGGCTTGAGCGTGCGGCCCTCCAGCACCCAGCCGCCGCGCACGGGGCCGCACAGCACGCCCTTGGGGATGACCTCCACCGCCCGAGCGCCTTCGGGGAGCTGGACGACGGGGCCGGCGGTGGCGACCGTCGCCACCAGCAGGCAGCCAAGGACGAGCGCGCGTGCAGGGTGCATGCATCTGCTTAAGCACGGAGGGCCGCGTCCGGGTCAAGCCCTCCGTGCTGATGCGACACCAGGCAGGCGCCGCGAGTGTCCGCGATTACCGCGAAGCCGTCTTCTGTCCCGGCCCCTGGAGCAGGATGCGGCGGCCGAAGGCGCGGTCCACCCGGCCCAGGAACTCACGGAACTGGGGATACTCGTCCGCCTTGATGCGGGCGACGGAGAGGGCCACCTCGCCGTCCGCGACGAGCGCGCCGTTCTCCACGCGGTAGCTGAGCTTCACGCGGCCGAACGGGGTGGTCTCCTCCACCGCCTGCGGCATCTCCGCCACGGTGTAGCCGCCGGGCAGCGTGTAGCGCAGCTTGAAGGTGTTCACCCAGGGGCTCTGCATCACCAGGTCGAAGCGGCGCTCGGCGAGCGACGCGTACGCCTGCTGGTACGTGCGGCCCGTGCCGAAGGGCAGGAAGCGCAGGCTGCCGCCGGGCAGCACCTCCGCGTAGCGCGGGATGCCCATGTGGAAGTCCAGCGTCACGTCGTCGTCCAGGCGGGTGGTGTCGCTGAGCTTCACCTCGCGCACGGTGAGGCCGGGGAAGCTCTGGGCCCAGGCGCGCTCGAAGGTGGACTTGCGCGTGGACTCCGGGCGGTAGGCGCGGCGGTAGTCCGGCGCGGACTGGCCGGACACGCTGCTCTGGCCCTTCACGTCCGCGCCGCCGTCAGGCCGCAGCGCCACGTCCATGGCCAGCGTCGTCTTGTTGTCCTCCGCCTTCGCCTCCGGCGTGGTGAGGAAGTTGCTCGTGCCGTTGGGGTCCACCACCAGCACGTTGGCCACGCGGTCCGCGGAAGGAAGCTCCTTGGCGCCGTGGAACTCCGCCGTGCCGTCCAGGTACAGGTCGAACTTGGGCACGTACGCGATGGCGTGGTTGAAGGCCGCCAGCGACGCGGGCTCCGCGTCCAGCGCGCCCAGGTTGCGCATGCGCAGGAGCACCAGCCGGCTGTCCACGCCCGCCACCTTCAGCATGGAGTGGATGAGGCTCGCCTTGTCCTTGCAGTCGCCGAAGCGGCGCGCGAGCACGCGGTCCACCCGGTAAGGCTTGAAGCCGTGGATGCCGAACTCCAGCGCCACGTAGCGGGTGTTGGTGACGACGAAGGAGTAGATGGCGCGCACCACGGCCAGCTGGTCCTTGCGGTCCACGCCGGTGAGCACCTGGTCCACGGTGGTCTTCAGCTCCGCGTTGGGCTGGAGCTGGTCGCGCACCAGGCCCCACCAGTAGTGGCCCACCTGGTCCCACGTCTTGTACGTGGAGATGTGCAGGTTCTGGGCGACCTCCGCCCAGCCCGGCATGCCCGGCTCCGGCACCACCTTGGAGACGTGCTTCGCGCCGAAGCGGTACACGTTGCGGCCGGACTCGGGGGACTCCTGCTGCTGCTCCACGCCGGCCAGGCGGCTCTTGTTCCAGTACAGCGGCCGCTCCTTGGGCATGTCCACGACGTACTGGAAGCGCACCTTCGGGTAGACGCCCTGCACGCTCTCCACGTCACCCCAGTAGTCGGACAGCAGGTTGTCCTGCGCGGTGTCGTCCAGGCGGTATGTGAGCTCCAGCGTGTCCCCGGCGGCCAGCGACGGGAACGACAGGATGCGCGCGCGGGCGTCGTAGTACATGCCCGTCCACGGCTCGTTGATGTTGCGGTCCGCGTCGCCGTAGCTGTCCACCACGGAGCCGTCCGGCTTCGTCACGCGGGCGCGCAGCACGCGCACCTCCTGGCGGTCCGGCGAGTACGTCACCGGAATGCTGCGGAACGCGTCCACGCCGCGCTGGTTGTACACGCGCACCACCATCTGCTGCAGGCGGCTGGACAGGCCGCTCTTCTGCACGCGCACGTAGGTGTTGTCCACGAGGTACAGGGCGTCCTCGTGCACGTAGCCCTCGGCCTCCTTGGACAGGGGCTTCGCGTCCACCAGGTACTGGGTGCCCGCGCTCTCGGACTCGCCCTTGAGCGTGCGCAGGGCCTCCTTGAGGCCGGGGTTCTGCGGGCGCAGCTGCAGCGACTTCTCGAAGGCGGCCAGGGCGGGCTCGCGCTGGCCCGCGGCGAGCAGCGCGCGGCCCTCGCGCTCATACACCTCCGGCTCGTCCGGGGAGAGCGCCTTGGCCTCCGTGAAGAGGGCGGTGGCCTCCTCCGCGGCGCCGTTGGCGGCCTTGAGCTCCGCCAGCCGCACGCGGCTGCCGTTGTCGAACGGGTTCAGGTCGGTGAGCTTCGCGTACTCGCGCTCGGCGGCGTCCACCTTGCCCGCGTCCGCGAGCATGGAGGCCAGCTGGCGGCGGGTGTTGGAGTCGTCGTAGCGCAGCGCCAGCACCACGCGCATGCGGTCCATGGCCTCCTGGGCGCGGCCCAGCTGACGGGACGCCGCGGCGGCCACGCGCACCACGCGGGGCACGCGCGGCTGCTGACGGAAGGCCTCCTCAATCAGCGCGTGCGCCCGGGCACGCTCGCCCAGTCCTTCCGCCGCGCGGGCGAGCAGGAGGCGCGCGCCCGGCACGTTGCGGCCGTCCTCCACCTCCATGAGGGGGGCGAGCAGCGGCTGCACGCGCTCCGGGTGGCCGCGGTCCATCTCATGGTCCGCCAGCGCCAGGCGCGCGGGGGCGTAGGTGGGGTCCGCCTTCACGGCGGCCTCCAGGAAGCGGCGGCGCTCGTTGAGGTCGTCCGTCTGGGTGTTGGCGGCCAGGACCTGGAGGCGCGCGTCGTTGGGGGCGCTCTCCGCCGCGAGCGCGGCCTCGGCGCTGGCGGTGTGCTCGCGCTCGTCATACGCGCGGAAGAAGGACAGCACCTGGGCGTAGTCGCCGCGCAGGGCCGCGTCGTCCGGGTTCTTCTCCACCAGCGCGCGCAGAGAGGAGGTCAGCGTGGGCAAAGGCTGCGGCGCGGGCGCGGGCATGCGCTCCAGGGCGGGGGCCTTGGCGGGCAGCGAGGCGCGGGCGGAGGCCGTCTCCGAGCGCAGGTAGAAGCCCAGCGGGCCGGACTCCTGGCACACCTTCAGCAGCACGCGGTTGAGGCCCTTCTTGAGCTTCACCGACACGCGCGTCTGGTCCGGGCGCGGCAGGTTGTAGCGGTCCTCCTTGGACGCCAGCTGCCCGTTCACCCACAGGCGATAGCCGCCGGAGGTGCCCAGGGCCAGCGGCACGCGCGTGTCCTGCGGCACCTCCAGCCAGGTGAGCGCGTACGCCACGGACTCCTTGTTGGGGCGCACGGCGGTGGCCAGGTCCACGTAGCCGTCCGCGGACGTGACGGACAGCTTGCGCCAGGTGGCCTCGTGGCCCTTGGCGCCGGGGTAGCGCGCGGTGAGGTCCAGGTTGGCGGCCTCCGGACCGAAGTCCGTGTCGCAGCCGGCCTTGCCCTCGTTCTCGAAGCCGCCCACGACGTAGTAGTCGTTGACGAAGCCCAGCCACTGGCGGACCTCGTTGGCGCGCACCATCCGGCCGCGCGAGCGCTCCGCGTCCATGAGCAGGATTTGGGCGGTGGTGCGCGTGTTCGCGTCCGACGAGCGGCGCGACGCGATCTGCTGGTAGGTGCTCACCAGCGGGGTGAGGTCCTCCACGTCATCCACCAGCGCGTGCATGCGCAGGAGCGCGGCGCCGCCGCGTGGCGAGTTGGCGGCCTTGACGGCCTCGGCCGCGTACTCGCGGGCCCGGTCGTCCGCGTTCGGCTTCGCGAGCCCCAGCACGGGGCAGGTGAGCACGACAAGTGCGGCCAGCGATGTGAAACGCGACATCCGTTCTCCTCGAAGTTCGACGGCGCCCGGGGGCAGGCATGGGGCGATGACGCCAGTGAACAGGCGGACCCGTCACGGCCTTCCCCTGCATGCGGCCCCGGACGGCGGGCAGGCAACCCATCCGAGCCCCACTCTATGCCGGAGCGGTGTGGGGCGGGGTGGGCCCGTGAAGGCCAGGGCACGAAAACGCACAGGGCCGGCGCGGGCGTGATGCCCGTGCCGGCCCCGGTGTGGGTGCGTTCCCCCCGAAGGGGAGGCGTCAGTGGAGCTTGTTGTAGAGCGCGTTGACGAGGCTGCCGTCATCGCCGCTCAGCTCCCAGAACATCGCGCCGCCCAGGCCCTTGGCCAGGATGTAGTCCGACTTGGCGTTCATGCTCTGCACGTCGTCGTAGGCCACCCACACCTTCGTGGTCGGGCTGTAGACGTAGGCCTGCTTGCTCTCCGGGTGGAAGAACTTCGTGTAGCCGGAGCCCGCGCGCTCGTAGTTGGCCTTGAGGTCCTTGTAGTCGAACACGCCGGTGAGGCCGGACTGGCCGTCATCCCAGGTGCCCTTGGTGGGGACGCCGGACTGGAACAGGCCGTTGTTCACGTTGGGCACGTTGCCCCAGCCGCGGCCGTAGAAGGGCACGCCCACGACGATCTTGGAGGCGGGCACGCCCAGCTGGAGCATCCTGGCGATGGAGCCGTCCGTGTAGAAGCCGTCGTTGGCGCCCGGGTCACCCGTCACGCGGTCGAGCGCGGAGTGGAAGTTGACCGTGCTCTCGAAGGCGCCGTGGTAGTCGTAGGACATCACGTTGATCCAATCGAGGATGCCGGCCAGCTTCACGGTCTCCTGCTTGTTGGCGAGCAGGTCCGGCGACGCGCCCGACGCGATGGTGAGCAGGTAGGGCTGGCCCGTCTGCGCCGTGACGGCGGCCAGCTGGGCGCGGAACTCCTGCATGAGCAGGGTGTAGTTCACCTTGTCCGCCGGGCTGCTGATGTTGTCCGGCAGGCCGCCGCCGGTGGGGTACTCCCAGTCCACGTCGATGCCGTCGAACACGCCCACGCCGTTGGCCGGGGTGACGCCGGGGAACTGGCCCTTCACGTACAGGTCCACGCAGGACTTCACGAACGCGGTTCGCGCCGCGGCGGTGGCGGCGACCTGGGAGAAGTACTTGGACCAGGACCAGCCGCCAATGGAGATGAGCAGCTTGAGGTTCGGGTTCGTCTTCTTCAGCTCCTTGAACGCGCGGAAGTTGCCGCGCAGCGCGCCGGGGTCCCACTCGCCGGGGAAGCCGAAGCCCTTGTCGATGTCCGCGAACGGGTCCCCGAGGATGCACTTGCCGTCCGGGGAGATGTTGGAGAAGGCGTAGTTGATGTGCGTGAGCTTCGACGCCGGGACGTTGGACACCTGGTAGTTGCGGCCGTAGATGCCCCACGCGGTGAAGTAGCCGACGATGCGCTTGCCGCCCGGCGGAGGCGTGCCGGGCAGTTCCACCACGACGCTCACGGTCTTGGTGCCCACGTTGCCCGCGGCGTCGTACGCCTTCACGGTGTACGTGTACGTGCCGTTCTGCGCGGACGTGGAGATGGCGCGCGTGAACGACGACGCGGTGGCCACGAGCGAGCCGTTCTCCAGGATTTCAAGCTTCGTCACGCCCACGTTGTCCGTGGCGCTCGCGGAGACGGTGAAGGAGCCCGCGGCGGTGATGCGCGACGCGCTGGCGCTGGCGGTGACGACGGGGGCGGTGACGTCGCCGTTGGAGGGGATGGCGACGGTGACGGTGACGGTCTTCGAGCCCACGTTCCCCGCGGCGTCGTACGCCTTCACGGTGTACGTGTACGTGCCGTTCTGCCCGGAGCCGGAGAAGCTGCGCGTATAAGAGGACGCGGTGGCGACGAGGGTGCCGTTCTCCAGGATTTCAAGCTTCGTCACGCCCACGTTGTCCGTGGCGCTGCCGGAGATGGTGATGGAGCCCGCGGCGGTGACGCTCGTGCTGCTGCTGGACGCGCTGACGACGGGCGCGGTGGTGTCGCCGCCGCCTGTCACGGGGCCCAGGTCCAACCACAGCGCCGCCACGGCCGTCGGCGTCCAGTCCGCCTGGGACGTGTGGGCCTGACGGCACTCATAGACGCGGCCTTCATAGGTGACGCGCGTGCCCACGGAGTAGGCGACGCCCACGGCCCACGCGGCCTCCAGCGGCGCCTTCATCACGCTGCCCGGGCCCCCGGCTTCGGGAGCGAAGGACTCCTGACCACAACCCGCGACGGTCAGCGCGGACGCCACCAGGCCCACAATCCATTTGCTACGACGCATTCGTGTTCTCCTCGCCTGCGGTACACGCGGAAGGAGTCACGCACCCATTTTTCCGGGTTAATGGCTGGCGTTGGATTTTGCCTGACCGCCCACCCATGTGCTGTGGACGGAAAGGTCCGGCTTCAACAGCACGAGGTCCGCGCGATGGCCGGGGGCGATGCGGCCCCGGTGGCCATGCAGTCCCATGAAGGTGGCGGGGTGGAGCGAGGCCATGCGCAGCGCTTCCTCCAGGGGCACGTCGAGCCCATGGACGCAGTGGCGCACGGCGGCCGTGAGGTCGATGTCCGCGCCCGCGAGCGTGCCGTCCTCCGTCTCCAGGCGGCCGTGGCGGCGCAGGATGGTGCGTCCCTGGAGGGTGAAGGACGTGACGGGCGTGCCGACGGGCGGCATGGCGTCCGTGACGAGGAACACCTTGCCCGGTGGTTTGACCTTGAGGAGCAGGCGCAGGTTGTCCGCGTGCACGTGCACGCCGTCCGCGATGACGCCGCACCACGCGTCGTCATGGGTGAGCGCGGCGACGACGGGCCCGGGCTGGCGGTTCATCACTGGAGGCATGGCGTTGAACAGGTGGGTGAAGCCGCGCACGCCTGAGTTCAGTGCCTGGGTGGTGCGCTCGCTGGTGGCGGCGGTGTGGCCCGCGCTGAGCACGACGCCGGAGTTGGCGAGGCGGCGCAGGGTGGCGTCGTCCACGCACTCGGGAGCGAGCGTCATCAGCACGCGGCCGCCGTGCGCGGCGAAGCGGCGGGGCAGGGCGGTGAGGTAGTCGAGGTCGCGAGGGTCGGGCGTGCGGATGAACGAGGGCACGTGGACGCCCGCGCGCTCGCGGCTGATGAAGGGGCCTTCCAGGTGGATGCCGAGCACGCCGCTGTCCGGGCGCGCGGTGGCGGTGAGCGCGGCCTCGCAGGCTTCGCGCATGCGGGCGGCGTCGTCGGTGATGAAGGTGGGGAGCAGGCCCGTGGTGCCGCACGTGCGCATGGCGGAGGCGATGGCGAGCGCGGCCTCCTCGGTGGGCGTGTCGTTGAAGAGCACGCCGCCCGCGCCGTTGACCTGCACGTCCACGAAGCCGGGGGCCAGGAGTGTGTCATCCGGCAGCGTGTGCGCGGTGGCGCCGGTGGGGAGTCCGGTCTGGGGCACCACGGCGCGGACGGTGCCGTCCTCGATGACGACGGCGTGCCCTTCGAGGAACTGGTCCCCGGTGAAGACGCGGGCGCCCTGGAGGACGGTGATCATCACACGGTCTCCGTGACCTTGCGCAGGTGCGCGGGTGCATCCGGGTTCAGGCCTCTCGCCGTCGCGAGCTGGTGCACCGCGAAGTAGAAGCTCTGCACCTGGCAGAGCGGCGCGATGGCGGCAGGGACGTCCGGCAACGTGGGCAGGGCTTGCGCGCCGGGGACGGGCAGGGCGGTGTGGACGCTCGCGCCCAGCTCGACCATGCGCTGCACGACGTCGCGGGTGCCCTGCGCGGCGTTGTCCTCCTGCCCCAGCGCGAGCACGGGGAAGCCCGGCCGCACCAGCCCGAGCGGACCGTGGAGGACCTCCGCGGTGCTGAAGGCCTCCGCGTGCAGACGGCAGGTCTCCTTGAGCTTGAGGGCCATCTCCAGCGCGGCGCCCAGGCCGCTGCCCCGGCCGACGACGTAGAGGCTGCTGGCGTCCTTGAGCGTTGAGAGCGCCGGCCACCAGTCGAGCTTGCCCGCCGCCTCCAGCGCGTCCGGGAGCCGCCGGGCGGCGTCATGCAGCTCCGCGGAGTCCGACCAGTGCGCGACGAGCTGGAGGAAGGCGAGCCCGGAGAGCAGATAGGACTTGGTGGCGGCGACGCTGTGCTCGGGGCCGGCGGACAGCGGGATGCGCACGTCGCACAGCGCGGCGAGCGGAGAGGCTTCGTCGTTGATGAAGCCCAGCACGACGGCCCCTCCCGCGCGGGCGGCCTCGGTCATGCGCAGCAGGTCGGGGCTCTGGCCGGACTGGGACACGGCGATGAAGAGCGCGTCGCGCAGGTCCAGGGCGCGCGTGTTGTAGACGGACGCGACGCTGGGGCCCAGGGATGCGACGGCGCGGCCCAGCGTGGTCTCGATGAGGTACTTGCCGTAGACGGCCGCATGGTCGGAGCTGCCCCGGGCGCAGGTGACGACGAAGCGGGGCGGCGTGCGGCGCAGGCGAGCGCCCAGGTAGGCGAAGGTGTCGCGGCAGCGTTCGAGCTGGCGGCGGGCGGCGGC